>NZ_LVIA01000021.1:0-24395 GCF_001596805.1 Halomonas sp. KX33721
AAGGCGATTAGCCAGTGCCAGCAGCCGGTGCATAAGAAGAATGCTCCCTCATGAGTGAGCTGTCTGCACCGGTCACGGCGCTGAAGGGCGTGGGGGAAGCGCTGGCGATTAAGCTCGCCCGGCTCGGCGTGGAACGCATCAGCGACCTGTTGTTCCACTTGCCGCTGCGTTACCAGGACCGTACGCGACTCACCCCCATTGGCCTGCTGCGGGCGGGCCATGAAGCGGTAGTAGAGGGCGAAGTCACCGCCAGCGATATCGTTAAGGGGCGGCGGCGCAGCCTGCTGATTCGCCTTCGCGACGGTAGCGGCATTTTAAGCCTGCGCTTTTTTCACTTCTCGCCAGCCCAACAGCAGCAGCTTCGCCCCGGCGTGACCGTTCGGGCGTTTGGCGAAGCGCGGGCGGGCGCCACGGGGCTGGAGATTTATCATCCCGAGTATCGGCTTAGCGGCGGTAGCGAAACGCCGGTCGAGGAGTACTACACGCCGATTTACCCCACCACCGAGGGGCTTCACCAAACCCGCCTGCGAGCGCTGACCCAGCAAGCGTTGCGCCTGCTAGAGCAAGCCCCCGAAACGCTGCCCGATGTGATTCCCGATGCGCTGCGCCAGCGCTTCCAGCTGCCGGGGCTGCACGCCAGCTTGCAGTTACTGCACCAGCCGCCGCCGGATGTGGATTTAGAGCAGCTTGCCCACGGCCTTCATCCCGCCACGCGGCGGCTCGCCTTGGAAGAGCTGCTGGCCCATCAGCTTAGCCTGCGGGAAGTGCGCCTGCGTATTCAGGCAGACGGCGCGCCAGAGCTGCCTTCCGGGCGCAGCCTGCAAACGCGCTTTCTGGCGCAGCTACCGTTTGCGCTCACCGGTGCCCAGCGCCGGGTGCTGGAAGAGATCGCCCTCGACCTAGCACGCCCTGCACCCATGCTGCGGCTGGTGCAGGGGGATGTGGGCTCCGGCAAAACCGTGGTGGCCGCCATGGCGGCGCTATCGGCGCTGGCGGGCAATTGCCAAGCGGCCATGATGGCACCGACGGAAATCCTCGCTGAGCAGCACTATCGTTCGTTCAAGGCATGGTTTGAGCCGCTGGGCATCGAAGTCGCGTGGCTGGCGGGCAAGCTGAAGGGCAAGGCTCGGTTGGATGCCAAAGCCGCCATTGCCGACGGCCGGGCTCGCATGGTGGTGGGCACCCACGCGCTGTTTCAAGGTGATGTGCACTTCCAGTGCCTGGGGCTGGCGATTATCGATGAGCAGCACCGCTTTGGCGTTCACCAACGCCTCGCCCTGCGTGAAAAGGGCGAAGCGGGTGGGTTAACCCCCCATCAGCTGATCATGACCGCCACGCCGATTCCCCGCACGCTGGCCATGAGCGCCTACGCGGATCTGGATGTGTCGGTGATCGACGAGCTGCCGCCAGGGCGCACGCCGGTGAAAACCGTGGTGGTGTCGGACGAGCGTCGCCCCGAGGTGGTCGAGCGCATCCGCAACGCCTGCAGTGACGGTCGCCAAGCGTATTGGGTGTGCACGCTGATTGAGGAATCCGAGGTGCTCCAATGTCAGGCCGCCGAGGTAACGCGTGATGAGCTGACCCAAGCGCTGCCGGAATTAGCCGTTGGGCTGATTCATGGGCGCATGAAAGCTGCGGAAAAGGCCGAGGTAATGGATGCCTTCAAGACCGGCGAGCTAGATCTACTGGTGGCCACCACGGTGATTGAGGTGGGCGTAGATGTGCCTAACGCCAGCCTGATGATCATCGAAAACCCTGAACGCTTGGGGCTGTCGCAACTTCACCAGCTGCGCGGTCGGGTAGGACGCGGCAGCACCGAAAGCTTCTGCGTGCTGCTTTATCACCCGCCGCTCTCCAAAAGCTCCCGGGAACGGCTCGGCGTGATGCGGGAAACCACCGACGGCTTCCGCATTGCCGAAAAAGACCTGGAGATTCGAGGCCCTGGCGAGGTGTTGGGCACTCGCCAAACCGGCCTTGCTCAAATGAAGATTGCCGATCTAGAGCGCGATGCCGATCAGCTAGAGCGGGTGACCGCCCTGGCCCAGGCGTTGCAGGGCAACGCCGAGGTGACGGCCGTGTTGGTGCGCCGCTGGCTGGGTGAAGCGGCAGGCCGCTATGGGCAGGTGTAGCGGCAGGGCGTGGGTATGCGCGCGGTGCTAAGCCGCTGCGTTAGGTTCGTGGAGCTTTTCGGCGCTGGGGCTTGTTAAGCGGTTGGCGGCATCGCTCAGCGGGCCAAGCTGGCTGGCAATTAGGCGCAGCTGGCTTTGGATGGGGCGATAGAGCGTGACGGCCTTCTCTTCCGCTGTGCCGCTTTGCTCCTCTAACTGACTCAGCAGCTCGTTGGCAGGCGCGGTCAGCGGCTCCACGGGTAGGCGTTTATCCAGCTGCTCGGCCAGTTGCTCTAACAGGGCGCTAATTCGCTTGGCAAGCGGCACAAAAGCGGCATCGTCCTCATCTTCTGCCAGCCGATGGCGGTGGGCACCCAGCGCGGAGAGGTGGCTTAACAGCGTGTTGGAAAGCACCAAAAAGCGCAGCCCGTTATCAGCATCCTGCTTACGATAGTGCCCCGGCTCGTGGAGCATGTTGGTAAGCAGGGTCGAGAGCGCCGCATCCGCGTTGTGCGCATTGCGCCGCGCCAAGCGGTAAGCTAGGTCGTCCTGCTTGCCCTCTTCGTACTGGTGGACGATTTCGTCCAAGTAGCGGCGGTGGTTGGTCAGCACCTTGGCGGCCTCACGGTAGAGGCGGCGGCTCTGCCAATCCGGCAGAATGAAAAATACCGCCAGTCCCGCAATCAGCGAGCCGATCAACGTATCAAACAGCCGCGGCCAGATCAGGTCGAAGCCATCCCCCACCTGATTGAAACTGCACAGCACCAGCAGGGTGATCGAGGCCGTGGCGATCACGTAATGCTTTTCACGATTGGCAAAGAACGATACGCCCGCCGCCACGGCAATCATGCTCTGGATAAGTGGCTGGGGGAACAGGCTGATAGACGCCCAGCCTGCAATCAGCCCAAGCACCGTGCCCAGAATCCGCTGGGAGAGAAAGCGCCGGGTGGTGGCGAAGTTAGGTCGACATACGAACAGCGTGGTCAGCAAAATCCAGAACCCTTGCTGGGGGTCGAGCCACTGCAGCAGCCCATAGCCCGCCACTAGCGCGGTGGTTAGGCGCACCGCGTGGCGAAAGGTGGGCGAACCCAGCGTAAAGTTCAGCCGCACCCGTTTCCAGGCTTCCAGCAGGCTAGAGGGCGAGCGGTCATAAAGCGCGCTGTCCCGGCGTTCGCTGCCGGTGTCCGGGTTGTGGACGCTGGCAATCTGAGCTTCTAGCGTGGAGAGGTTGTCCGCTAACGCATTCAGCGGGCGTATCAGTGGCCGCCATTCGGGCTTTCCGCGCTCGCTCAGATTATCGATCGAGGCGCGCAGGTCGGCCAGCGCCTGCTCGCTCTGCTCGTGGCTGAAAGGGCGGTTGAGCAGCAGCGACTTGGCTAGCTGGCGGCAGGCGCGGCCCTGCTGGTCCAGCAGCCGCTGGCAGCGAAACAGTACGTCGTGATGAAAAAAGGCGTCAGTAAGTGCGCTGTAAGGGTAGTGGGTGGAGCTTGCCCGCTCGTGGATATCCTGGGCGATAAAGTAAATTTGCAGGTAGCGGTTGAGCTTACGGCTGCCGCGCTGGCCTTCCAGGCGGCGAAAGATCATCTCTTTTGCTTGGTTAAGAGCATCCACTACCTTGCCGTTCTGGCGAGCGAGCGCCACGCGGCGGGCCTCTACATCAACGCCCCGTACCGGCTCAAACAGCGCCGATTTCAAAATCAAGAACTCACCTAGGGCTTTGTAGACCCGTGCCATGCTCTGTTTCACCGGCTGGCGAGAGAACAATGCACACCACACTACGGAAATTGCGCCGTACCAGGCGGCACCGGCCAACAGTAGCAGCTGGCGGGCGGCGACGTCTTCATCCACGCCGCCATGCTGCTCGATATTGATCATGGAGTAGATCGAAAGAATCAGCGTGCCGGAGGCAATGGTCGCGTAACGCTGGCCAATCGCTCCCAACATAATCAGCGTGAAGGTGGATACCGCCAAGCCCGCTGCAAATAGCCACGGCCACGGAAACAGCCACTGCACCACGAACGACGCCGAGGCAAAGCAGAGCAGCGTGACCACCAACGCCTGCAAACGCCCTTGCCAGCTATCGTCGGTCTCTGAGAGAGCGCTGGCAATAATGCCCAGAAACAGCGGAATCACCAGCGCCACATCCCCCGCCAGCCCGCTAAACAGCAGCGCCCCGCTGAAGGCGATAAACACCCGCAGGCTGTAGGCGAACTTATCTAGGGTCCAAAGGCGGCGCAGGGAAAGGGAGAGGGGCATAGAGGCTCTTGTGAGTTTGCTGTTGTTAGACTTTAGTATAAATAGTATGCCGGTACGTGGCTATGGTGTGCCGTTAACGAAAAACCCCGCAGCGTTTGGCTGCGGGGAGCAGGTTGCCTGCGGCTGGGCGTATGGCGCTACAAATACTTCAACAATTTTTGCAGCTTGTTCATATCGGAGGAGTCGCCGACGAGGCGGACGTCTCCTGCCACCATGCCGTCCAGAAACGCCTGCTGGGTAGGCTTCTTGAGAATGCGCAGCGCCGCGTCTTGGTCGCGAAAGCGCAGCTCAAGGTCTAGATCGACGGGCAACCCCTTGCCGGTGGAGATGCCGTTAGGCGCCATCCGGTAGTAGCGGGCGGTGCTTAAGTCTTCCGTAGCGACACCCCAGTCGAGGCCGCGCATGCGTTCAAGCTGCTCACGAAAGCGCGGCTTGCGGCGCAGGGCTCGCTTGAGCATAAAGCCCAGTAGCCACAGCGTCAGCGAAAGCTTCATTAGGAAACGGCGTCCTTGAGCGCTTTGCCTGGCTTAAACGCGACGTTTTTGCTGGCCGGGATCTGCAGTGGAGCGCCGGTTTGCGGGTTTTTACCGGTACGGGCAGCGCGCTCGCGAACGGTAAACGTACCAAAACCGATCAGCGCTACATCTTCACCTTTGGCAACGCTGTTGGTGATTTCGTCCAGGATGACATTGAGGACTTGGCCAGCTTTGTCTTTGGAAAGGTCAGCACTTTCAGCGATGGCTGCAGCGAGTTCAGGTTTGCGCATAAAGGAATCTCCCTTGTGGAAAACAAACATCAATGTTGTTGGTAGCCTACCCAGCAGGCAGCGCTTCTTTAGCCTAGTCGTGAATGCGGCGAAAATCAGCCTAGCAGGCCTGGGGCAGCTCTGGAAAGCTCCACTTTCCTTCTCACGCAGCCGCCTGTCAACGCAAAACCAATCAAATGTCCGTCTTTATTTTCCGCTAACGCGGTGAAATCATTGCCGTCGCCCTCAATCCGCCAGCGCTCTGGGGGCTGAGTGGGTGGGTAGGCCACCACGGGTAGCAGCGGGGTTTTCACCACGACTGGCCAAGCGCCGAAGCTAACAGACGTTGGGGTGCCGCCAAGGGTAGCTGCCAGGGCTTTGACGCTTGCTTGCAGCGGCTGCACATACATGGCGTTCACCCCATCAATACACGCGGCATCACCCAACGCATAAATATGCGGCTGGTTGGTGCGTAGCTGCCGGTCAACCTGAATGCCGCTGGGGCTGACGCTCAGCCCTGCCGCTTCAGCAAGCTGCGTGCGAGGTGCCAAACCGGTCGCGAATAGGATGATATCTACCGTATGGCGCTCGCCATTGTCGAGTTGCAGCGTCAAAGCGTTGTCTGCATCTTGGGATAATGTCTCTAAGGTGCGTCCAAGCGCTAAACGAATACCAGCCTCTTGAAACGTATCGGCCAGTGCGCTACCCAGCCGCTCAGGGAGTAGGCGCGGCAAAGGGGCGCTCTCTGGTGCAATCACAGTGACTTGGTGTCCACCTGCGTGTAGGTCGTTGGCGAATTCACAGCCGACTAATCCGGCGCCAATAATCGCGATGCGAGTAGGCTGGTTGAGTGCTCCGTGTAGGCGGCGGTAGTCATCCAAGTCGTTGACGGTAAAACAGCGCTCGGCCAGCTCGCTCGGTATGCGAAACGGCGTGCGAGGGGCCGCGCCGGTGGCGAGCACTAGCTCATCGTAGCCAAGCGTTGCTCCGCTGCTGAGTTGCAGTACGTGGTTATCCACATCCAGTTGCGTGACGAGGGTGTGGGTAACGATCTGTGCGTTTAATTCATCGGCGAGCGCTTCAGCGCTGCGCTGGGCGAGCTTGTCAGGGCTCAAGCGCTTGGCGAAGCCTGTCGACAGCAGCGGTTTGCTGTAATCATCACCGCTGTCAGCGCTGACCAGCGTGATTGTGCGCGTATCCCCTTGGCGTCGCAGCGCGCGAGCGAGGCCAACGCCTGCCATGCCGGTGCCCACAATCACCAGCGCGGCGTGGTGGTGAGGTGTTCTGGAAGATGTCGTGTGTGAGTCGGGCATACCGTCACCAAACGTCGGTGGAACAAAAGCCTGTAAAGCCACCATGTTACACTAGCCCGCTCTGAATTGACCGCCTTGGAGGCCTAGGTGACCGCCCCTGTGTTATCCACTCCTGCGTTTTCGCTCTTCCCTCAGTGGCTGCCCGTGGCAGCCGCTCAGCCAGCCATGAGTGCGCCTTGGTGGCAGTGGGTAGCGTCCACGGATTCCTTAACCGCGCGCCTCATGGCAGCAGGCGAGCCGGGAACATTTCGGGTGCGCTTGCTGCGCCAAACCATTGGCCTGCCCCAGCGCGATGAAGCCTTGGCCCTAGGCATCGCGCCTCGCCGTTACGCGTGGCTGCGCGAGGTGGCGCTGTGTGTTGATGAAACGCCGTGGGTGGTAGCGCGTTCGGTGGCCCCGCTTCACCAGCTACAGGGAAAAGGTTTGGGGAAGTTGGGCGAGCGCTCGTTAGGCAGCTGGCTATTTCAGCAGCCCGACTTGGTACGCGGGCCGCTTGAAGCCACGGTGACGCCGCCACGTTTTACCCACCAGCAGCCGGGGCTATCGGCCAATAGCTTATGGGGGCGGCGCTCTGTCTTTGAACATGGTGGGCTTTCGTTACTGGTTCAGGAGTATTTTTTATCTACCATGGCGGATGCGCTGGGCCTTCCGTCGCGCTAGGCTAACGCAGCAGCTTTTTTGACGAGGTAAGCATGAGCATGGACCGTTCTCTGTTGCGCCCGACCGGGTGGGCCCGTTTGGCAGATTTCTTACAGTTAATGCGCTTGGACCGACCCATTGGCACTTGGCTGCTGATGTGGCCAACGCTGTGGGCGCTGTGGGTCGCGTCAGAGGGCGTGCCAGGCCGCGATGTACTGCTGATTTTTATTGCCGGGGTATATGTGATGCGCGCCGCAGGCTGCGTGGTGAACGACTACGCCGACCGCCACTTCGATGGCCATGTAAAGCGTACCAAGCAGCGGCCACTGGCCACCGGTCGGATCAGCGAAACCGAAGCGCAGCTGCTATTTGTGGCGCTGGTGGCCGCCGCCTTTATTTTAGTGCTGCTGACCAACTGGTTTACCGTGCTGCTCTCGCTTGGGGGTGTGCTGCTGGCATTTATTTATCCGTTTATGAAACGCTACACACACTTTCCCCAGGTGGTGCTCGGGGCGGCTTTCTCCTGGGCGATCCCAATGGCGTTTGGCGCGGTACTGGGGCATGTGCCGCTGGAAGGCTGGCTGCTATTTAGCGCTAACCTGCTGTGGACGGTGGCTTACGATACCCAATACGCCATGGTGGATCGTGACGATGATCTGAAAATCGGCATTAAATCCACCGCGGTGCTGTTTGGCAGCGCCGACCGTTTCATCATTGGCCTGCTGCAGCTTGCTACGCTGGCGTTGCTTACCTGGGTGGGGTTGCGGGTTGGGTTAGGCGGTTTTTTCTGGCTGGGCTTGGTAGGCATGGCAGCGACGTTTGCTCATCAGCAGCGGTTAATTTTTCACTGTGACCGCGACCGCTGCTTCCAGGCGTTTCTGAATAACCACTGGTCAGGGCTCTTGGTATTTGCCGGAATTGTTCTGAGCTGGTGGCCTGCAGCTGGCTAATTATGCTGGGTGTCATAGAATTGTCATTAAGTCATGGTGTCATCGTCACAGACATGTCATTGAACTGTTTTGTATAAACGAGTTTTCATAGAACACCGTGAGGCCCTGGATGACCGCCAAGACCGTACTGATTGTCGATGACGAGGCACCCATTCGCGAGATGATCGCTGTGGCGCTGGAAATGGCTGACTATCGCGTGCTTGAAGCGGACAACGCCCAGGATGCCCATGCGATGGTCGTTGACCACCAGCCCGACCTGCTGCTGCTGGACTGGATGATGCCGGGCACCAGCGGCATCGAGCTGGCCCGTCGTCTCAAGCGCGAAGAGGCCACCGCTGAGCTGCCAATTATTATGCTGACCGCCAAAGGCGAAGAGGATAATAAAATTCAGGGCCTGGAGGCGGGGGCGGATGACTACATCACCAAGCCGTTTTCCCCCCGCGAGTTGGTGGCTCGTCTTAAAGCCGTGCTGCGCCGGGCGACCCCGCGCGGTGTGGAAGACCCCATCGAAATCAATGGATTGCTACTGGACCCAGTGAGCCATCGCGTCAGCGCCCATGGCAAAGCGCTGGAGATGGGCCCTACCGAGTACCGCTTACTGCAATTCTTTATGACTCACCAAGAGCGCGCCTATACCCGTAGCCAGCTACTTGATCAGGTGTGGGGCGGCAATGTGTATGTAGAAGAGCGCACGGTGGATGTGCATATTCGCCGGTTGCGCAAAGCGCTAGGTGAAGCGCATCAGAATCTGATTCAAACAGTGCGGGGCACTGGGTATCGTTTCTCTGCTCGGGTGTAATCGTGCGTCTGTGGAGCCGTGAACTGTGGCGAATTATCTGGCTGGCTTTCCTAGGGATGTGCCTGGGATGGCTGCTAGGTTACCCCGGTTTCGGGTTAGCCGCGGGTCTAACGCTCTGTTTGGTGTATCAACTCCGCCAGCTTAGGGCGCTGTTCAAGTGGCTAACGCTCAACCCGCACGATGAGCCTCCTGCGGCAACTGGCATGTGGGGCGAGCTATTCGATCGCCTTTACCGTTACCAAAAAAGCCAGCGCATTACCCAAAGCCGGCTGCGAGCAACCCTCGCGCGTATTCAAGAATCCTCGGAAGCGATGCGTGATAGCGTCGTGATGCTGGATCGCCACGGTGATTTAGAGTGGTGGAACAGTGCCGCCACCGACATGCTAGGCCTGCAAACCGCCCATGACCGCGGTCAGCACATTACTAATCTGCTGCGCGACCCGCGTTTCATCAGCTACTTTAATGCCCGTGAGTACAGCGAGCCGCTCACGCTCACCTCGCCCATTGATGAGCGTCGCATTCTGCAGTATCAAATCACGCTCTATGGTGATGACGAGCGCTTGGTTATGGCGCGGGATATTACCCGCTTGCATCGCCTAGAGCAGATGCGCCGCGACTTCGTCGCTAACGTTTCCCATGAGCTGCGCACCCCACTCACCGTTCTTTCCGGCTATCTGGAAACCTATGGCGATCTTAAAGAGATGCTGCCACCGCGCCTGAGTAAAGGCATTGGTCAGATGGAAGAGCAGACCAAGCGTATGCAGAGCTTGGTGAATGATCTACTGCTTTTGTCACGCCTGGAGATTGACCGAGGCGGCGAAGATCATCAGCCGCTTGAGGTTGGGTCGATGCTTGAGAGCATTCGCCGGGATGCGCTGGCGCTCTCGAACCAGCAGCATAGCGTTCAGGTGGCGTTGGAGTGCGAGGCGCGCCTGGTGGGCAGCGAGCAAGAACTACGCAGCGCCATCTCAAACCTAGCATTCAACGCAGTGCGCTATACGCCGGAGGGAAGTCAAATCACGCTCCGCTGGGTGGCTCTGTCCAATGGCAGTGCCTGCATTGAAGTGGACGACGACGGTGAAGGGATCGATCCGGTGCATATTCCGCGTCTCACCGAACGCTTCTACCGCGTTGATAAGGGCCGCAGTACCGCCACTGGCGGTACTGGTCTTGGCCTTGCCATTGTTAAACACGTTCTACTGCGCCATGATGCACAGCTTCAAGTGGAGTCGTTACCCGGTGAGGGGGCGTTGTTCCGCTGTGTTTTCCCACCCTCCCGTGTCGTTAACAGCTAACACTGTGTCATACCACTCTCCGTCTTGGCTTGCATAACTTATGTATAAGTGTGCCATATTGGCATGCAAGCATGGTCAAACACCGCGCATGTGTCATATGTAGCCAACTAATCATCTACTTAAGCCAGTGCTAGAGGGTTAATCGGCATAGTGGTTGTTTTTATAAGTGTCTGTATATAAATAGATTTTATTTCTATTGAGAGTTTTTGGCATATAGGCTGCTACATACTTGTCAAGGAAGATTACTGCAGGAACTGGTAAGACAAGATGTCACTCTTCCTTAAATAGCGGTATTTCACAGCGATCGAGGAGGCGGAATATGATGTCCAAGGAACTACTCAAGAAAGCTGGTATTTTAGGTGTAGCGTTTGGTCTGGTAGCAAGCCCACTGACATTTGCTCAAGAGCCTGCAGATCCGGCAGACAACATTTCTCCAGATGAGCAGCCGGTCGAAGCTCAGTCTAATGACTCAGCTATGCCGTCTGATCATGACAAGACAGATTTAACCCATGACGAGGGTGATAACGCCAGCGACATGGAACCAAACTCCATGAGTGATGACTCGGATGCTACCTATGACAGCACCGAAGAACTCCCAGAAGAAAATAGTGGTATGTAACGAGTAATATTTCTTTGCAAAGCTGTAAAAAACTCTTACGCTTAAGGAGTGAGCAACTAGAGAGGCAAGGATGTCTCATCGCAAGGATTCTCAATGATTCAAGGAGTGAATCAAAAGCGATCAATACACTGGTCAGGGTAAATTCCAAGGTTGGATCCCCGCAAAAGGATTGGAAGCCAGATGTAAGTATCGTGTAAAAGTAAGAGTTCTCAAGACCCCGCCCTGCGGGGTCTAATTTTTTATGCCTAACACATAAACCCCAGCGAATGGCATGGCTGCCCTCTTGGCGGGGATAATGAAGCGGTTGGGCAGCAAGGCAAGTGAGTCAATTTGCGTCACTTATCCGACGCATGTGCCATTATTATACAGTATATTTGTATGGGTAATGATTTTGCAGCTTTATATTGCGCGCAATTGAAAGTGAATAAGTTTATGTTTTTTAACAGATATTTAATTTATGTGGTATTTTTGGCATTCTGGATGCCTTGACAAGATGTAAAGTTAGCCATTAGTCGTAGTCGCTTAATTGGTTTCCACCCTACGTCGACTGGCTCAATGTTAAAGGAGTAGTAATTTATGTTTTTCAAAGACAAAGAGTTAGCTAAAAAAGCTGCAGTGTTAGGTGTTGCTTTTGGTTTGGTAGCAAGTCCGATGGCATTTGCCCAAACATCCATTGAACTCAACAAAGACCGCTCTGCAGGACACGATGTGATGCAGCCTAACTCGCACAATACGTCAGGCCCGGCTCAGTACTCTGCTAGTGACTTGACCCGTAATGAAGGCGATACGCTGGACTACTCCACTTCAAGCAGCGTCAGCGATTCCAACAGCGTGGCTACCAGTAAAGCTGGCTATGATGCTAGCGAGCTGAACCGTGATGAAGGTGATGATCTTCGTTGGTAAGCGTTGATATTAATTCCACAAAAAACCCCGCTCCGGCGGGGTTTTTTGCGTATGGCTGTGTGTTCTAATGACGTGCGACAACATCTTGGGTGTCACGGTAGTGACCATCCCACATCAGCACCGCCCCCGCTACGGCGCCAGGAATTAAAAACAGATTGGCAAGCGGGATCCAGGTGACCAGCATGATCAGCCCGCCGAAGGTGAGGCTGGGCCACCAGCGGCGCGAAAGACGGCTGCGCATATCGCGAAACGTGACCTTGTTGTTATCCATCGGGTAATCAAGGTAAGTGATGGCCATCACCCAGGCGGAAAACAGTGCCCACAAGATCGGTGCCAACAGATTGAGGCCTGGTATCCAGCTGAGAATAAACAGCGCCGCCATGCGCGGCAGAATATAGCCCAGCTTGACCAGTTCGCGACCCAGTGCATCGATGGCCGTTTTAGCTAGCCCGCGATCATCCAACGGTTCCCGTCCTGTAGCCTGACGCTCGACTTTAGCGGCTAAAAAGCCGTAAAACGGCGCGGCAATCAGATGTGTCACCAGGGTGAAGGTAAAAAAGATCACCACCAAGAGGCTAACGAAGAAGAGCGGCCAGATAAGCCAAGAGAGCCACTCCAACCAGCTGGGGACCATGGTCATGGCACTGTCGAGCCAGCTATCAAAGCGGTTGAGCACCAAGCTTAGCATGCTGGCATACACGATGAGGTTGACCAGGATCGGCAGGAAAATGTAGCGCCGCAGCCCTTTTTGGTACACCAAACGTGTGCCTTGGCTCAGCGCCGTTATTGCATCCACCATGCTTGCTCCTTAAATAAAAAACGCCCAGATGTGTCATCTGGGCGTATTGCAGGAGGAATTACCTGCTAGGTCAAGACTTTTTAAGCACCTTCTGCTCTAAGGTGTCGGGGTCGCTGTGGCGAATATCCAGGCCCTTCACCAGGTAGACCACGTACTCTGCCAGGTTATTGGCGTGGTCGCCCACACGCTCTAGTGCCCGCAGTACCCACATGATGCTGAGGACGGAGCTAATAGAGCGGGAGTCTTCCATCATAAAGGTCATTAGAGAGCGCATGGCGCTGCCGTATTCGTCATCCACCGACTCATCTTCACGCACAACCTGCATGGCAAGTTCGGTATCGAAGCGGGCAAAAGCCGTCAGTGCATCGCGCAGCATTTTACGCACGTGTTCACTGATGTGACGCACTTCGACCAGGCCACGAATGCCGCCGCTGTTTTCACTCAGCAGTAGGGCGTTGCGGGCAATTTTGCTGGCCTCATCGCCAATCCGCTCAAGGTCTGAGGTGGCACGAATAACGGCCAGCACCAGACGAAGGTCCGAGGCGGCCGGCTGGCGACGGGCCAGGACGCGAGTACACTCATCATCAATCTGCAGTTGCAGGTCGTTCACTTGGCGGTCGTTGTCACGCACTTTTTCGGCCAGACGGCTGTCGCCTTCCAACAGGGCGTGAACGGCGTCTTGTACCTGTTTTTCCACCAGACCGCCCATGGCCATCAGGTGGGTTTTCAGCTCTTCCAGCTCCTGGTTGAACTGGCGAGAGATATGCTGGCTGTGGCTATCGCTCGTAATATCCATTGAGCACTCCTGACGTAACGTCGGTTGGGCCTAGGTCATGCGGCCGGTGATGTAGTTTTCAGTGCGTTGTAAACGCGGGTTGGTGAACACTTGATCCGTTGGCCCGTATTCAACGAGTTCACCTTGCTGCAAAAAAGCCGTGTAGTCGGATACCCGTGCGGCTTGCTGCATATTGTGGGTAACCAGTACCAGCGTGAGCTGGGATTTCAGGTTACGAATTAGCTCTTCAATTTTAAGCGTAGAAATAGGGTCGAGCGCCGAGGCAGGCTCATCCAATAGCAATACATCGGGCTGTACGGCCAGCGTGCGGGCAATCACTAAGCGCTGCTGCTGCCCACCGGATAACTGCCACGCAGAACGGTGCAGGCGATCTTTCACCTCATCCCACAGGGCGGCTGAGGTGAGCGCCCACTCGATAATATCGTCGCGTTTGCGCTTAGGCAGGCGCCCCTGCAGGCGCAGCCCAAACGCCACGTTTTCATAGATCGACATCGGAAACGGGTTGGGCGTTTGAAACACCATGCCCACACGGCGTCGCAGCTCGGTAACGTTCATCTGCGGGGCGTGGATGTCCTGACCTTCTAACTGGATTTGCCCATGGTGCGTCACCGACTCATTCAGGTCATGCAGCCGATTAATCGCACGCAGCAAAGTAGATTTGCCACAGCCCGACGGGCCGATGAAAGCGGTGACTCGATGGCGAGGCACGTCAAGCGTTAGGTCGCGCAACGCCGTTTTCCCCGCATAAGCGAGGTGAAACTGGTTGATGCTCAAACAGCAGGTCTCGGCTGAAAATCGAGTTACCGGTGCTTGAGTTGGGTTGGCGGACGATAACGCTAGCATTCGTTCCCTCGTTGACGCCTTAAATAATGACGCAGAAATATGGCAGTTAGATTAAGCACCAGCACAATCAGCACTAACAGCAGAGCGGTGGCAAACACCAGTGGGATAGCGGCTTGGACATCTTCACCGTGAAAAGCGGTATCAAATAAATGATAGCCGAGGTGCATAAACTTGCGCTCTAGATGCAGATAGGGAAATTCGCCATCGACGGGCATTTGCGGGGCCAGTTTTGCCACGCCCACCAGCATCAGCGGGGCGACTTCCCCTGCGGCTCGAGCTACCGCCAAAATCACACCGGTGAGCATCGCGGGGGTGGCCATGGGCAGTACCACGCGGGTCAGCATCTCCAAACGGGTGGCACCCAGCGCCACTGC
Source organism: Halomonas sp. KX33721 (assembly GCF_001596805.1). Taxonomy (NCBI): domain Bacteria; kingdom Pseudomonadati; phylum Pseudomonadota; class Gammaproteobacteria; order Oceanospirillales; family Halomonadaceae; genus Halomonas; species Halomonas sp. KX33721. The sequence continues at coordinate 14,440 of NZ_LVIA01000021.1, forward strand.
ACCTTCCCGCTGGGCGTCGGGAATACGCGCTAGCCCCTCTTCGGTGGCTACGATGACGACCGGCAGCGTTAGCAGCGCCAGAGTCAACGATGCCCAGAGCAGGCCGCCGGTTCCAAAGGTGGGCGAGGGCAGCGCATCCTCAAAAAACCAGCTGTCGATGGAGCCACCGATGCCGTAAACAAACACTCCTAAGCCAAATACCCCGTATACAATTGAGGGTACCCCTGCGAGATTGCGCACGCCGATGCGCACTAAGCGGGTTAGGCGGTTCTGGTGCGCGATTTCATTCAGATAAATGGCGGCCAGCACGCCAAACGGTGTCACGATGACCGACATCAGGATCACCATCAGCACCGTCCCGAAAATAGCGGGCCAAACGCCGCCACCGGTATTGGCTGCACGCGGGCCTTCGCTGAGGAATTGCCAAATGCGCTCACTCCAGACGACGACTTTCTGCCCCCAGGACATGGCGTTGGGCGCTTGAAAAAGCGTGACGCCCGACAGCGGCTGGGTAATGGTGTGCCCATTGGCGGCGGTCAGTTGGAGTTGTGCGTTAGGGCGCTGGCTGTCGGGCAGTGTCAGGGCTCGAGCGACAAACGCCCAGGCGGCGTCATCCTCAAAATGCTGACCTTCGCTCTCTACGGCCTCCAGGCGGCCAATAAAGTCGCCCCAGGGGGAGCGCTCTAACCGGATGAGGTCGTCGGGCACGGCGACGGTGTCGATATCGTCCAGGGCCACCCAGCGCCAGCTTGCGCCGTCGATATCTCGGTTGCCGGTAAAGTAGAGCCGCTCTATGCCCGCTGTGTTAGGCAGAGGGGTTTCTCGCACCGGCTGGCCGATGACCGTTTCGCCTGAGTGAAGGGTGGCCTCTTCCAGCGCGGCGGGCCAAAAGTGGCCAAGTCCGCGCGTGGCGAGCAGGGTGAGCAGCGTGGCGAGCATCAGCAGCGACAAGGCAACGCTAGCGGCGCACAACCAGGGCCACAGCAGACTACCCATAGCGCTGATACGAGATGGGCGAAATGACCAGCGCATTAGAGTTTACCTCCTAAACGCTGATAGCGCCGCCGCAGACGTTGACGCACCACTTCCGCTAACGTATTGACTAAAAAGGTGAAGATAAACAAGGATAGCGCGGCAAAAATTAGTAGATGGTACGTAAGGCCTCCGGGAGAAGCTTCCGGCAGCTCAATCGCAATAGACGCAGAAAGCGAGCGTAGCCCTTCAAAGGGGCTGGCGCTAAAGAGAGCGGTGTTGCCGCTGGCCATTAACACAATCATGGTTTCGCCCACGGCGCGCCCGGCACCAATCATGACCGCTGAAAAGACCCCTGGCCCTGCTGTGGGGAGCGCCACCTTCCACAGCGCCTGCCAGCGGCTGGCCCCCAGTGCTTGGGCACCCTCCATTAAACTTGCGGGCACATCGGCAAGGGCGTCTTCTGCCAGCGAGTAGATGCTGGGAATCACCGCAAACCCCATGGCAATCCCCACAATTAGCGCGTTGCGAGTGGCGTAGTCCAGCCCGTACTGTTGGTCGAGCAGGCGGCGAAGATCGCCGCCGAACCACGCTTGCTCCATCAGCGGAGATAGCCATAAGGCCAGCGTGACCATGATGGCCAGCCACGGCATCAGCCAGACGCCTGCCCAAGAGAGCGGCAGCCACTGGCGCAGGCGGGCGTTGGCGAGATACCAGAGCCCGCCTGCCAATGCGGCGCTAAGCGGTAGCCAAACGATCACTAGCAAAGTGCTGGCTAAGTGACGCTCTACCCACGGCGCTAGCAGTAGCCCGGCAATAAAGCCCACCACCACGCCGGGGATGGCTTCCATCAGCTCAAGAATAGGTTTTACCCGGCTGCGCAGTCGTGTCGACATAAACAGCGCCGAATACATGGCCGCACCCAGCGCAATAGGCGTGGCAAACAGCATCGCGGCGAGGGCTGCTTTAAGAGTACCCCAGGCAAGCGGTGATAAGGTGCTGAGCGAAAACGCGTCACCAAACGCCAGCAGCGGCAGTGTTTCCCAAATAAGGAACACGCCAATGGCGAGGATAGCCAACAGAACACCAATACCACCGGCGGTGATTAGCCCGGTCGCAATACGGTCGTGGATAAGGCGCAGCGGCTGACGCAAAAAAGGAAGCCGTGGAGGAGTCATGTCGACATCATAAAGAAACGAGTGCCGTAGCAAAAAGTACGTACATGGCCGAAGCTTTATACCCTACGTCATGTTTATGACAGTTAAGTGACAGTTTAGTCGCCAAGCAGTAGAGGTGAGCGCTGGGTCTGAGGCAGAGGCACAAAGCCAGCGGCTTGTACAATTTGTTGCCCTTCATCCGAGAAAATCAGTTCAAGAAACGCCTGCTCGGCGGGCGGCAGTCTCTCACCGGGCGGCAGGTTAACGTAAAGGTAGAGATCCCGCGAGAGCGGGTAGGTATCGTCCTGAATTGTCGCCACGCTGGGGGTAATGGCAGTGCCTTTATCGTTGATCAGCGGTAGCGCGCGTACCATGGGATTTAAGTGGTTATAGCCCGCATAGCCCATGGCGTTGGGAGATTCGCCTACGGCGGCAATCACCGCTGAAGAGCCGGGGTGTTCGCTAATATCGCGGCGAAACTGGCCGTTACATAGCGCCTGTTCCTGAAATAGCCTATGGGTGCCCGAGGCTAAATTTCGGCCGTGCAGGGCAATTTTTCCATAGGGCCACTGATCTGCGGGCAGCAGGTCTTCCCAGCGGCGAATGGGTTGGGGTCCTCCGCAGTCCAGCGATGTGGAAAAGATGGCATCGGCCTGCTTGCGGGTTAGCGATGCCAGCGGGTTATGACGGTGAACCACCAGCAACAAGGCATCCCGAGCGACGCTCAGCTCGTGAGGGGGGTAGCCGTAACGTTCGATAAACTGCTGGCGCTCGCTCTCGGTCATCGGGCGCGACATCGGCCCAAAGCGCGTTGTGCCCGCCACCAAGGCGGTCGGTGCGCTGGCGGAACCACTCGCCTGGAACTGCAGCGTAATATCAGGGTAGCGGTGATGTAACGCTTCCCCCCAGCGTAGCATTAGCCCCGCCATGGTGTCGGAGCCAACCGCCCCTAAAGTGCCCCCAACAGGGCTTGGCTGCCCCCAAGCACAGGCGCAAAAAAATAGCAGCCCGCCTGCCAACCAGAGGCGGTAGTGTTGGTTAAACCTCAAGCGATAGCGCTTCAAACCATTGCCCTTCAAACGTCACCCCTCTTATGATTAACTATCGCCAGCCTGTTGCGATGCAGCAACACGACACTCATCCGTATCACCGAGTAACATCACAACAATAACCTTACAAAGCGACCACCTTATGACACCGCTGGACACCGATTTGGACGATGTACCCGCCCCAAAAGGGCAGCTCACCTTAAAGTTACTGGCTTCTCGACAAGATACCAATCTCTATGGCGATATTCCTGGCGGCTGGCTAGTCAATCAAATGGATCAAGCGGCGGAATTGGCCGCCGGGCGCGAAGCTGGTGGGCGTACTGCCACAGTGGCCATTGAAGCGATGGATTTCCTCAGCCCTGTGCGAGTGGGCTCTATGGTGAGCGTGTATACTCAAGTGCAAGACATTGGCCACAGCTCCATCAAAATTGATGTAGAGGTATGGGTGCGCCCGCCCCACGGCCGCCATATTGAAGAGCGCCAGAAAGTCACCGAAGCACGCTTTGTGATGGTGGCGCTGGACGACAATGGGCGTATTCGCGCCGTACACGGCTAAGCTTTCTGTCACTTGTTCTATCTACAAAGCAGCAAAAAGGGCGCCGAGGCGCCCTTTTGTCATTAGCCGAGTGTCATTAGCCGAGAACAGGTTATGCACCTACGTTGTCGCGGCTCTTCAGGTAAGCGTACTCACCCGCATCGCTAAACGGGCGCACCACTTTCTGGAATGCCGAGTAGGATTCGTAAACGCGGCGAGACTCTTCGTCGCTATCTACCTGACGCTGAATGGCCTCTTTAGACGACTCGTACAGCGCGGCCATCACGTCTTCCGGGAAGGTGCGCAGCTGCACACCGTGCTCTTCCACCAGGGTTTCCAGGGCCTGGGCGTTGCGGTAGGCAAGCTCGCTGATCATCGCTAGGTTAGAAGCGCGTGCCGCTTCGCGGATCACGTCCTGCAGGTCTTCCGGCAGCGCATTCCACGCATCCAGGTTGATGGTGCCTTCAAGGACGGCAGAGGGCTCGTTCCACACTGACGTGTAGTAGTAGTCTGCCACTTGGTGCAGGCCAAAGGCCAGGTCGTTATACGGACCCACCCAGTCAGCGGCGTCTAGCGCACCGGTTTGTAGCGAGGTGAAGATTTCTGAACCGGCCATGTTCACGGTGCTCACACCGATGCCGTTCATGGCTTCACCGGCGAGACCCGGCAGGCGCAGCTTCAGGCCCTGCATATCGTCGAGGGAGTTGATCTCTTTTTTGAACCAGCCCGCCATCTGTGTGCCGGTGTTACCCACGGCAAACGGCTTCAGGTTGTGGTTGGAGTAGATCTCATCCCACAGTTCTTGACCACCGCCGTGGTACAGCCAGGCGTTCATTTCAGTGGTGGTCATGCCAAATGGCACGGCGGTGAAGAACTGGGAAGCCGCGACTTTACCGCGCCAGTAGTAAGACGCGGAGTGACCCATTTCAGCCGTGCCAGCGGCGACGGCATCAAAGACTTCCAGTGCCGGTACCAGCTCGCCTGCACCGTGAACGCGAATGCGCATGCGGCCGTTAGAGAGCTGTTCCACACGACGAGCAAAGTCGTTAGCACCGGTACCCAGGGCGGGGAAGTTTTTCGGCCAGGAGGTGACCATATCCCAGGTGTAGGTTTCGTTAGCGCTGGCGGTAGAAACAAAGGGGGCAGCAGCGACACCGGCGGCACCCAGGCCGGCGGTTTTCAAAAATTGGCGGCGTTGCATGGCGGGCATGACTCCGAAATTATAGGCTGTTTTTTATAAGCGCAGTGAGCGCAGTGTCCGCCCGTCAGTATGCGCTAAGCAGCTTTTATAGGACAAGTGTCTGTCTTCCCTTGCCCTTTTTAGGCTTTAAAACGGCGATAGGTTTTAAAGCGGCGTAAGCTTGGCAAACCCGAGCACGAGCCACTTCACGCCGTTACCGTCGAAGCTTACCTGCACGCGAGCACGGGCACCTTCGCCCTCGGCGTTGAGAATAATCCCCTCACCAAATACCGGGTGCTCGACCCGCTGGCCGACATGCAGCGCAGGTAGCTCGCCGTCGCTCTCGATACTGGTTTGGGCGAAGCTTTGCCGCGATGCGGTTACCGGGCGGGAGATATGGCCCCTTAGGCGCACTTCTTCCAGCAGGTGGGGCGGCAGTTCGCGCAGAAAGCGCGAAGGGCGTGGAAACACCTCTTTGCCGTGCAGGCGTCGGGTTTCTGCGTGGGTCAGGTAGAGCTTCTGCATGGCGCGGGTAACGCCTACATAGCAAAGCCTACGCTCCTCCTCGAGCCGCCCCGGCTCCTCCACCGACATCTTATGCGGGAACAGCCCCTCCTCCACACCGGCGATAAACACCACGGGAAACTCTAGCCCTTTCGCCGAGTGCAGCGTCATCAGCTGCACGCTGTCCTCGAACTCCTCGGCTTCATGGTCGCCTGCGTTGAGGGCGGCTTCCGAAAGGAAGGCTTCCAGCGCGGCCATGCCTTCTCCGGCTTCCGGGGTCTCGAAGGCATCGCCATGGGTAAAGGCCCGGGCCGCGTTGACCAGCTCTTCCAGGTTCTCGACCCGAGCCTGGCCTTTTTCACCGCGCTCGCTTTGATGGTGCTCGATCAGCCCGGTGCGTGCCGTGACGTGGTCGATGATCTCGTGGAGCGGCAGCCCGGACGTGTCGTTGTCCAGCTGTTCGATCAGGTTGGTAAAGGCCTGCACGGCGTTGCCAGCGCGGCCTTTCAAGGTGCCGTCCTGGATTGCATCGTGCAGCGCTTGCCACAGCGATACGCTCTGCTCCCGGGCGTGATGGCGGACGATTTCCACGGTGCGCGTACCGATGCCACGGGTAGGCACGTTGATGACGCGCTCCAGGGAGGCATCGTCATCACGGTTGAGCAGCAAGCGCAGGTAGGCCAGGGCGTTCTTGATTTCCAGCCGCTCATAAAAGCGGTGGCCGCCGTAGATACGATAGGGCATGCCTTGGCGAATCAGTGTCTCTTCCAGCAGGCGCGACTGGGCGTTGGAGCGGTAGAGGATGGCCACGTCCCGGCGGTTGAAGCCTTCGTTGACCTTCTCCTTGATGGTATCGACGATATAGCGGGCTTCCTCGAGGTCGTTGAACCCCGCATACACCGAGATAGGCTCGCCTTCGGCGCCATCGGTCCATAGGTTTTTGCCGAGGCGCTCGCTGTTGTGGCTGATCAGCGTATTGGCCGCTTCCAGAATCGCGCTGGTGGAGCGATAGTTCTGCTCCAGGCGCACGGTATGGGTATTGGGAAACTCTTCTTCGAAGCGGCGAATGTTCTCGACCTTGGCGCCCCGCCAGCCGTAAATGGACTGGTCGTCATCGCCCACGGCGGTCATCGGGGTCTGCTGGCCGGTGAGCAGTTTGAGCCAGGCGTACTGCAGGGTGTTGGTATCCTGAAACTCGTCCACCAGCACATGGCCAAAGCGCTCGCGATAGTGGTTCAGCAGCGGCGGGTTGTCGCGCAACAGCTCCAGGCTGCGCAGCAGCAGCTCACCGAAATCCACCAGCCCGCCTCGCTCGCAGGTGAACTGGTAGCGCTCGTAGAGCTCGACCATCTGGGCGAGGTACGCATCGCCATTGACGTTCACCTGATGGGGTCGCAGGCTCTCTTCCTTGCAACCAGAAATGAACCCCTGCACCTGGCGGGGCGGGAAGCGCTCGTCATCGATCGAGTAATCTTTGAGCAGCCGTTTGATCAGCCGGAGCTGGTCGTCGGAGTCAATGATTTGAAAGTGTTGGGGCAAGCGGGCGTCTTGCCAGTGGGTGCGTAGCAGCCGGTGGGCAATGGAGTGGAAGGTGCCGACCCACACGTGGCGCATGGAAATACCCAGCAGCGCTTCTAAGCGCGTGCGCATTTCCCGTGCCGCTTTGTTGGTAAACGTGACCGCCAGCAGCGCATAAGGAGACAGCCCCTCGGCCTGCATCAGCCAGGCAATGCGGTGAACCAGCACGCGGGTTTTACCGGAGCCCGCGCCCGCCAGTACCAGTAGGTTGCCCTGGGGGGCACTGACGGCCTCTCGCTGGGCGGGGTTGAGCTGATCGAGTATCGCCGTGACGTCGTCCATATAAGCCGCTGCCGGTTCGAAAAATGGGCGGCCAGTTTAGCACAGCCCGCCCACTGGCTGGGTATACAGCGTGCGTCGCGTTAGCCCGCCGTTAGTGGTCGTCTGGGTAACGCAGCGTGGTCAGGCTCTTTTTCACCGCTTTAAGCTGCTCGGCGAGTTTGGGGCCGCGGGTTTTCGCGACACCAACGGCCAGCACGTCGATCAGCACCAAGTGCGCGATGCGCGAGCTGAGCGGCGTGTAAATCTCGGTATCTTCATGCACATCGATAAACAGCGGTAGGCTCACTTCATGGGCCAGCGGCGACTCGCTGGGGCACAGGCCAATCACCGTAGCGCCCGCTTCGCGGGCCAAGCGCACGCTGGCCACCAGCGCCTTGGTGCGCCCGGTTTGTGAAATCGCCACTACCACATCGCCCTCTTGCAGTGTCACTGCCGACATGTTCTGCATGTGAGGGTCGGCGTAGGCGGAGGTCGAGATCTGCAGGCGGAAGAACTTGTGCTGGGCATCGAAGGCCACGGCACCAGAGGCACCAAAGCCGTAAAACTCCACCCGGTTGGCCATGGCCAGCGCATTCACGGCCCGCCCCAGCGCTTCGTTATCGAGCCGATCGCGTACCGACAGCAGTGTGCCGACGGTGGAGTCAAAAATGCTGTGAGAGAACTCCGCCACCGAGTCGCTATCGTTCATCGAGAACTGGGCGAACTGACTACCGCTGGCCAGCATCTGGGCGAGCTGAAGCTTGAAGTCCTGGAAACCGTTGCAGCCAAGGGCGCGGCAGAAGCGCACCACGGTAGGCTCGCTCACCTTCGCCTCGGTGGCAAGGTCCACGATCCGCATATGGATCACTTCATCGGGGTTACGCAGCACGAACCGCGCTACCTTTTGTTCGGAGCGACGGAAATGCTCCATGCGGCGTCTCATTTCATCGAACAGGGCGCGGCTCACGTTCAGCTCCTTAAATTCTCGATCGTGCTTATGCAGCCTAGGTGGCCACAGTATGCCTGAGTGACGCGAAGAGGGCAGCGGTAATCACCCGTAATGGCTGCCGTTTAAAGGGCGTTAACCCCTTTCTTCAAGATTCGTCATCATTTTGTCAAGTAGGTTATAGTAAGAAGTGACGTGCCGCACTGCATCATTTAAAAATCAGTCGTCACGGATGCAGGTGGACGTAGGCAACTTCACCTGGAGGAGCGTCGATTATGAGAAACGTCGAACGAATGACCTCGGTAAAAAGCGAATTGCTCGACATATTCATGAGTATGGAGGTCGATGAGCATGCCCAACGTCGGCGCAGCGCCGCCCAGCGTAGCTTAAGGGCACGCAGAGGGATCGAGCTGCATCGGGAGTTTCAGAAATTGTCGCGGGATATCGCTCCCTTGCCGGACGATGACGAACCGCAAGAGAGCGAATTGCACTAACAACAGCGTGCGATAGACAGCCCCGCCAGCTAGCGGGGCCGTAACGGCTTAGAGTAAGCCTGTGACGAAGACAGCGATGACGCCTGCGGGCGCTACATAGCGCGCGATGATGTTCCATACGTTTACGCCAGTGGCTGACAGCCCAAGCTCAGCCTCGACACTCTTGCGCTCTAAGCACCACGCAGCGAAGAGAATCGCACCCAAGCCGGTAAGCGGCAGCATGATTTTGCTGGTCAGCGTATCCAGTAGGTCGAACACGCCCATACCGAACATGAGCGGCTCGCTCCACACGTTGAAGGAGAGCAGAGCGGCAATACCCAGCGCCCAAGCGCCCACCCCGGCAACAACGGTCGCCATCACGCGAGACAGCGGCGTGCGCTCTTCAATAAACTCAACCACGGGCTCAAGCAGCGAAATGGCCGAGGTCAGCGCTGCGAAAGTGAGTAGCAGGAAGAACATCAAACCCAGCAGAGAGCCACCGTCCATATTGCCAAATGCTAAGGGCAGCGTAACAAAGATCAGCCCAGGGCCTGAGGCTAGGTCAAGGTTGTTCGCAAACACGATGGGGAAGATCGCAAGACCTGCGCCGAGAGCGATCACCGTATCCATAATGATCACTGTGCGGGCGGTTTGGAGTAGGTTGATCTCTTTGCCCAGGTAAGAGCCATACGCCATCATGATGCCCATACCCAGCGACAGGGTGAAAAAGGCGTGCCCTAACGCGGCCAGGACTGTCTCTGCGCTTAGCTTGCTCCAGTCCGGGTTGAACATATATGCCAGCGCTTCACCGAAATGGCCGGTCGACATGCCATAACCGATCAGCACGACCAGCAGTAACGCGAGTACCGGCATCAAGATGCGTACAGCGCCTTCCAGCCCTTTTGTTACACCACGGGCAACAATACCAATCACCAACAGCATAAAGGCAGAGTGGCCAAGCAGGAGCAGCCCGGGGTTGCTGAGCATACCGTTAAACAGCGCCCCGATGCCGTCGCGTCTTGGCCGCTGAAGGTGCCGCTTACGGAGTTAAGGGTGTAGTAGAGCGACCAGCCGCCGATCACGCTATAGAACGACAGGATTAAAAACGCCCCACACTAATACCCACCACGGCCCACATACTGGAYTTATTGGCTTGGCGTGCCAGCTCAGACATCGTGCTTGCTGGATTCTTCTGGCCGCGCCGCCCGATAAGCCACTCAGAAACAAGAATGGCAAGCCAATGAGTCCAATACAAAGCAGATAAACAAATACGAAAGCAGCCCCGCCGCTTTCGCCCACCA
>NZ_LVIA01000022.1:0-77445 GCF_001596805.1 Halomonas sp. KX33721
TATTGCCCCTGACGGCTTTCTTGTAGATCACCAATAACCAGATCTCACCATTTGCCAACTTGGTGAAGTAAATGACTCGCACCCCACCGCGCTTCCCTGAACCCGCTACCGACCAACGAACCTTTCTACATCCGCCGCTACCCGGAATGGGGTCACCAATTTCCGGACTTGCCGCAAGCCAGGCAAAGAAAGCGCTTCGCTCTTCCTCAGTCCAGATTTTTCTGGCATCTGCTTCAAATGTAGGGGTTTCGATGATGGTAAACATGACAGTCAATATACGTCATTGACGGAGTTTTGCAAGATACTGGTCACAAGGGTTAACGCCTTGCTAAGCGGCAAATGTTTGATGGCGGTTTTTATGCGTGTTTTTGCATAAAAAGTGACAGCGAATATTTGTCCGTTTGAGCTTCTGGTTAGGCATGTTGTTCCAACACTATTGGCTCACTCCTAGAAAATACATGCAGCCACTCGTCAGCTGTTGCTACACAATAATGACTTATTTCACCAGTAGTCACCAGATACATCAGTGTTTTTTTTATGGAGGTAGTCTTGTAACGGAGATTCACTTATTAATGTGATAACACCACTATCATCGGCCTTATTATCTTGCCAAATATTAGCAGTCTCTCCAATTACTTGATACGAGACAGTATCGTCAAATACAACTTTATAACTAATACTATTCTCATCAACACCGACTGAGTAACAGTTGTTGATTACATGCCCCTCGCTAACTTCAAGGTCGGTAGATTCATCTAACCTTGAAGCCGACACTAGGTTGATAGTTAACACACCGTCTTTAAAAAACAACTGTATCGAGAAATAGGTATGCAAACCCAATATTATCAAGTATTGACTTCATAGCTTTGCCTAACGCCCAATTAAGTAGCCCGAAACGCTACTACCAACTTTCCGCACAACACCGTAATCACTAAACTCAACGCATAATAAAAATGCCACGCGTTGAGGGTCTGCTTGAATTGTTTGTTATGTTTATTTTTCGTACAACTCTAAGGGTAAACCATCTGGGTCTTTAAAAAAGGTAAATCGTTTACCTGTAAATTCATCAACTCGAATTGGCTCAACATCAATTCCGTGTGATTGTAACTCGTTAGCTGTCGATTCCACCGAGTTAACAACAAACGCCAAATGCCTTAAACCTTGAGCTTCTGGGTTACTTAATCTGGACGGTGGCTCTGGAAAAGAAAACAGCTCAATTTGTCCACCATTTGGTAACGCTAAATCTAATTTGTATGAATCTCGGCTTTCTCGATAATTTTCGGCAAGGATCTTGAGACCTAATATTTCAGTATAAAATGACTTAGATCGTTGATAATCTGAGCAAATAATCGCTACATGATGAATACTTTCTAAATTCACAACATTCTCCGATTTGAACTTTATCCGAGTAAACATAACGCCCGGCACAGCGGAAACCGTAACGGAGCGAATTTTTGTGTAAAAATGAGCGCCAGCGAATACACAAAAAGGCGCGTAGTGTAGGTTTTCCGGCTGGTGCCGATTGTTATCTGCATTCAATGTCCTGGCTCCCACTCCGAATACGCCACAATGTGGGAGCCATATTCTAGCCAGGGGACTTCGTGCGATCTCCAAATCTGACGCTCAGGTCTGCTGAGCGGGTCTTCATCAAGGCTGGCCACCCGCAAAATTACACGAGGACTTCCCTCTTTGTACGCGACCAGTTGTGAACCGCAGTTTGAGCAAAAGAAGCGGAATTTTCCGGGAGAGGATTCGAAGCTTTTTAACATTTCCTCGCCCTTCGTCCACCGGAAATGCTCGTGAAGGACTCCCGCTCCGGTATTGAATGCCGCCGAATGAGCTTTCCGGCACGTGCTACAAGAACAGTGCTGAATCGGGGTGTCCAATCGGTCCACCTCGTAACTAACTCCGCCGCAAAGGCAACTCCCTTTCATTTCTCATTCTCCGATGATCCGACACAGATAACAGTGATTATACGCCCTTCCACATAACACTTTTGAACGCGCCAGCATGATTATTGATGTTATATCGCCACTCAAGCAAGCATAAACCACTGTTTCTAATAGTCTATGCCTAGCACATGGCAGCATAACCAAAATTCGCGTGCCCGCTGCTTTTTACGACTCAATCATACTCTATTCATAAATTTGGCTTAGGTCACGCAGATTTTCGGAAAAATTGAGTTGGGTCAAGGGATGGAGTAGTTGAGGGAATGTGGCGGGTTCGGGGCGGCTGGGGGCCGCCTTCGCGGGTGCCTTCCTCGCTCGTTGCTCTCGCTCGGGCGTTACGCCGCGCTACGGGTGGGCTGAGGCTTGGTGACTTGATCGTCGCGAGCTGAAGCTCCCTCCCACAATGGGGGCTTCGTGCCGGTGTCCGCGGCGGGTGGTTGGGGCTCAGTTCGCAACGTCTCGCACTAACCTGTCACTCCTCTCCCCTTCCACTTTTCGCCTCACTTCAAAGCTCGATGCCTTTTTGGGCTTTGATGCCTTGGTCTTTGAAGGCGTGTTTGACGACTTTCATTTCGGTGACGGTGTCGGCGAGGTCGATGAGGGGTTGGGGGGCGTAGCGGCCGGTGACGATGGCGTGTTGCATGTCGGGGCGGGCTTGTAGGTCGTCGAGGACCTGGTCTAGGTCGAGGTACTCGTAGCGTAGGGCGATGTTGAGTTCGTCGAGCAGTACCACGTGGTAGCTGTCGTCTTGCAGCATGCGCTTGGCTTGTGTCCAGGCGGCGTTGGCGGCGGCGACGTCGCGTGCGCGGTCCTGAGTGTCCCAAGTGTAGCCTTCGCCCATGACGTGGTAGTCCACGTTGGGCAGGTTGCGGAAGAAGGCTTCTTCGCCGGTGCTGAACGCGCCCTTAATGAACTGTACCACGCCTACCTTCATGCCGTGGCCCAGGGCGCGGGCGAGCATGCCAAAACCGGAGCTGCTTTTGCCTTTGCCGGGGCCGGTGAGCACCAGCAAAATGCCCTGCTCTTTGTCGGCGCGGGCAATGCGCTCGTTCATGATTTTTTGCTTGGCCGCCATGCGCTGGGCATGGCGTTCCGGGGTTTTGGCATTTTCGCGCATGGGGGCTCCTTGGGGTGTTTTACCTTTACGCTTTCAATACGTAGCGCAGGGTTTCCACGACCTGATCGGTGGTGGTGCACCAGGCTTGGGCCTGGGCGTCGACTTCTTTCAGCGGGTGAACGATCTCTTCGCTGTGCAGCGTGATGTAGGGCTTGGCCAGGGCTGCGCAGTAGCCTGCATCGAAGGCGGCGTTCCACTGTTTGTACTTGTCGCCAAAGCGCACCACCACCAGATCGGCTTGTTCGATCAGGGTGCGGGTGCGGATGGCGTTCACTTTGGAGGACTGGTGGTCACGCCAGAACCCGTTCTCCGGTTTGCCCAGGTGGTCGCCAGCGGCATCAGAGGCGTCGTGGTCGGTCACCGGGGCGGTGAAGACCACGTCCAGGCCTGCGGCTTCTGCGCCGCGCTGGATCTCTTCGCGCCAGTCAGTGTGAATCTCGCCGGAAAGGTAGACGTAAAAGCTCATGGTAGCTCCTTTAGGGTTGGGGAGTGTCTCGCCGCTCTATGATAGCCCACTGCTGCTTTATGGAAAAACCTTCCATATTTTTTGGGCTAATAGCTGCGCGCTCCCCTGCCCGTTACTCCGCTTGGTGAATTGGTTGGCCGGTGAAAATATCCGCCACCAATTTAGGCGCGGAGGGAAAGTAGCCGTGGAAGTAGCTGGCCACCAGCGCGCCCTCGATGTAAATCGGTTCGGCTTCGCTGCCTGCCAGCTTGCGGGTGCGGGCCAGCGGCTTCAGGGAGGTGTCCAGCAGCGAGTGGTGGTAGGTGTGGCCGCGCAGTTCGCCGCGTTGGGTGTGCAGGCTTTGCAGCCCAAGCGCAGTGAGCTTTCCGGCCATTCTGGCGGTGCCGGGCAGTAGCCCCAGCATGGCGTGGCCGTTGCCGTCGCCATCTACCAGCTGCTCTACGCAGCTCATCAGCCCGCCGCACTCGGCCAGTATGGGCTTGCCTGCCCAGTGGTGGGCGCGAATGGCGTCGTGCATGGGCTGGTTGGCGCTGAAGCGGGCGGCGTGGAGTTCCGGGTAGCCGCCGGGCAGCCAGAGGGCGTCGCATTCTGGCAGTGTAGAATCGTTGAGCGGTGAGAAGAAGTGCAGCGCCGCGCCCATCTCCTCTAATACATCGAGATTGGCGCGGTAGATAAATGCGAAGGCGTCGTCTTTGGCGATGGCGATACGCACGCCGCGCAAATAGTCCGGTGCAGGCGTGGGGGCGTCAGCACTTAGCGATACCTCTTTAGGCAGGCGACCTAGCCCAGCTTCTTCTAACACCTTGGCGGCGGCGTCTAGCTGGGCATCCAGGCCGCTGAGCTCACTGGCTTGCACCAGGCCCAGGTGGCGGTCGGGGATCTGCATGGCCTCGTGGCGGGGAATGGCCCCCAGCAGGGCAATGCCTTCCGGCATGCTCTCATTCAGCAGCTTGCCGTGGCCGGGGCTGCCGATGCGGTTGGCGATCACTTCGTGAATGGCGAGGTCGGGGTGGTAGTTGGCCAGGCCTTGGGCCACCGCGCCGAAGGTTTGCGCCATGCTCCAGGCATCGATCACCGGCAGCGCGGGGATGCCCGCCAGGATGGCTAAGTCCGCGCTGGAGGGCGAGCCATCGAATAGTCCCATGGAGCCCTCCACCAAAATCACGTCGGCTTCTTGGGCGGCTTTGGCTAAGCGCCAGCGGCACTCATGCTCTCCGGTCATCCAGGGGTGAAGCTGATACACCGGCTGGCCGGAAGCGACTTCTTGCACCATGGGGTCTAGGTAATCGGGGCCGTGTTTGAAGACCCGCACGGTGCGCCCGGCGTTGCGGTGCAGCCGTGCCAGAGCCGCCGTGACCATGGATTTGCCCTGGCCCGAACCGGGGGCGCTGATGAGCGCTGCGTGTGCTTTACCTTGCAACATGTCTCTTCCTTAAATCACTCATGGTCGGTAAGGGGTGCCTGGATGGGCACAAACACCGGCGCACCATCCACATCTACCATAGCCAGCCGCTGTTGGTAGAGCCGTTCTAGGGCGCTGGGCACCAGCATGGTGTCTCGTGGGCCCCAGCAAGCTTCACCGCTGGGGTAAAGCAGCAGAATGTGGTCGCACCAGCGCGCGGCTAAATTCAAATCGTGCAGGCACATCATTACCGTGCTGCCCTTGGCGGCCTGCTCAGCCATTAGCGCCATCACCGCGCTTTGGTGGTGTAAATCCAGGTGGTTGGTGGGTTCGTCCGCCAGCCAAATATTGGGCGCTTGGGTAAGCACCGTCGCCATCGCCACCCGCTGGCGTTCACCGCCGGAAAGCGTGCTGACCAAGCGGTGGCGAAGATGTGCCACATCCAGCGCTTCCAGGGCGGCCTCGGCGCGGGCGTAGTCGTCGGCACCTTCCATCTGCCATAGGGAAAGGTACGGGTGGCGGCCAATCAGCGCGGTCTCCAGCACCGTGGCGGGAAAGCCATCTAGCCGCTCTTGAAACACCAGCCCTAGGCGTTGGGCCACTTGCCGCCTGCGCAGCTGGCTTAGTGGCGTGTCGCCTATCAGCACCTGCCCTGAACGGGGGGCGTTCAGCCCCGCCAGCGTATGCAACAGCGTAGTTTTACCCGCGCCATTGGGGCCAAGCACGCCCCACACCTGCCCCGGTTCAATGGTGAGGTTCAGCGCCGTGCCTTCGCTACGCTCTGGCACGTTAATGATCAGGTCTTGAGTCGCCAAGCGGGTCATCAGCGGCTCCGGTAGAGCAAAAAGAGGAAGGTGGGCACACCCAGCAGCGCGGTAATCACGCCTACGGGGAGCTGCTCGGGGGCAATCATGGTGCGCGCTAGGGTATCGGCGAGTACCAGCAGCGTGCCGCCTGCCAGGGCGCAGGCAGGTAAAATCAGCCGCTGGTCGTTGCCGAGCAGCAGGCGCAGCATATGGGGCACTACTAGCCCCACAAACCCAATGCTGCCTGCGGTGGTCACGGCGGTGGCGGTCAAGAGGCTGGCGGCAATGTAAATTCCCCACTCCAATGGGCGAACATCCACGCCCAGGGCGGCGGCCTGCTGGGGGCCACGGGCCAGTACGTTGAGGCTGCGCCCCAGGGGTATCAGCAATACACAGGTGGCGATTAATAGCAGCAGCGGCGGCCACGGCGCGCGAGCGTAGGATAAATCCCCCATCAGCCAGTAGAGCATCCCCGGCAGCCGCTCGGCAGGGCTTAGCGCGAGCATCAGGGTAATCACTGCGCCCCACCCCGCGGCCACGACCACGCCCGTCAGCAACAGCCGGGCAGGCGTCCAGCCGCCGCTGCCGTGGGCTAGGCCAAACACTAAAAACGTAGAGAGCAGCGCGCCTAAAAATGCCGAACCCGAAATAAGCACACCGCCCATCCCGGCCAACATGGCCGCCAATGCCCCCATCGATGCCCCGCCGGAAAGCCCCAGTACGTAGGGGTCTGCCAGCGGGTTACGCAGCAGCACCTGCATCAAGGCACCGGCCACCGCCAGCAGCCCGCCCACCGCAAAGGCAGAAAGCGCCCGTGGCAGGCGAAGCTCGATCACCATGGTACGCGCCAGCGCATCGCCCTGGCCCTGCACCACCGCCCAGAGCTGCGCTGCCGAAAGCTGCGCGCTACCCACCGCCAGAGACAATAGCATGGCGGCCACGGCGATCAACGCCAACAGACCAAGGGGGTGCCACAGGCGCGCCACCATCAAGAGGCCCCGCGCTTTTGGCGAGTTTGTTCAAGTTTCTCACACAGAATTTGTGCGCCTTCCAACAGGCGCGGAGTGGGCCGCTGAATTAAAGAAGGTGGCACAAAATAGAGGTTATCGCCCGTTACGGCGGCTAAATTGGGGTACTGTTCCCAGTGGGTGAGCCAGTGGCGGTTCTCCTCCCCCATTCCTCCAGCAATAATGGCCTCGGGGTTGGCGGCCAGCACGGCTTCGTCATCCAGTCTTGGCACCAGCCGTTCCAGCTCGCCAAAGACGTTCTCGCCGCCGCAAAGCTCTACTACCTGACCAATCAGATGTTCGTTATTAACGCTCATCAGCGGCTCGTCCCACACCTGATAAAACGTGGGTACCGGGTCGCGCTCCCTGTAGCGGGCGGTGAGCGCGGCCATGCCGTCTCTAAACTCGCTAGCCGCCTGCCGCCCAGTTGGTTCAGTTCCCGCTAAACGGGCCAGTCGCTCAATGGTGTGGGCGACGTCTTCCACGCTACGCGGCTCGATGTAGAACACCGGCATGCCCAGCGCTTCTAGGGTTTCCATCTGCTCGGCGGGGTTACCTGTTACCCAGCCGATGACTAAATCCGGGGCAAGCCCGACCAGGGCCTCTAAATCAATCCGCGTATGGCTGCCCACCGAAGCCACTTCTTGGGCTTGCGGCGGGTAGTCGCTGTAACTCACCACGGCCACGACCTGATCTCCTGCGCCTGCGGCGTAGGTCAGCTCCGTTGCCCCTGGGGAGAGCGTGGCAATACGCCGTGCAGCGTTGTGCAGGCATACTTCGCGGTCACGATCATCCACCACGCAGCGTGAGTGGTCGTGGCCCTGGGCGGGTATGGTTATGAGCAAAAACGCGAGGCCCAAGGCCCCGCGCATTAACCCACGTTGGCTACTGGCCAAAGTGAACACTCAAGAACCCTGCCCGGCCTGCGTTGATGTAGTCACGCGAGGTTTCATACTCTTTATCAAAGGCATTTTCTACCGTAACACGGGCCGTCCAAAGCGGTGCAAACTGCCATCCCGCACGTAGATTAACCAACCCATAGCCACCCAATCGCTGAGTATTAGAGGCATTATCATAGCGGTAACCTTGTGCTACTAACGACCCTCCCAATGACCAATCGCCAAGCTCGCGGTCAGCATCTAGCCGCACACTTTGGCTAGCACGGCGGGCTAGTCGATTGCCTGTTTCCTGATCTTCCGGGTCCAGGTAGGTATAGGCAGCTTGCAGTACCCAGTCGTTGACTTCTACGCCGCTTGAAAGCTCAGCACCGCGAATACGCGCATTATTGACGTTTTGTGGCGCCCACAAACCGCTTGGCGTCGGCGCCCAGGCAATCAGGTCGTCGTAGTCGTTTTGGAAGACGGCCACGTCCCAGAACCACTGGCTGTACTGGCCGCGAACGCCCACTTCAACGGTTTCAGATTTTTCCGGATTGAGATCAGGGTTGCCAGAGTTCGGCCAATAGAGGTCATTAAAACTCGGGGCTTTAAACGCCGTGCCTATACTGGCGCGCAGCGTATGGTAGTTATCCAGTTCGTAGCCCAGCGCCAAGCTGCCGGTCACTTCATCGCCATAGGCCTCGTTGTCGTCGTAACGCAGGCTTGCCTGAATAGCAAACGGCGAAAAGTCGAGCAGCGCTTGCGTAAATACCGCGGTGTTATCGCGACTGGTGACCTCAAACTCATTGGTGCTTGAAACGCGGTCTTCGCTAATTTCAGCGCCCGCGATTACCTCATGGGCGCCGAGCTGGATGTTGTTTTGCCAGCGAGCGGTTTGGGTGCGGGTATCAATCACCGACCCACCGAAGTTATCCATCGTGTCCAGCTCATCGCGGGCTTCGCTTAGCGTTAACCGACTGCGCCAGGTAGTAGTTACCGGTAGCTCACCGTAAATACCCGCCACCTGCTGAACGAAGTCATTCTCACCGCCATCATATTCGTTGTGGCCGCGAGCGCGCAGCGCCAGCACGCCCACTTCAGCGCCACTCTCGAAGGTGTGTGCAACACGGGCCAGCGCCGAGGTGTTGTCGTAGCCTTTGTCTTCGCCACCGCGACGAATGGGCTGGCCGTCGGTATTGAAATGGCTACCGGCAAAACTGTAGCGCGTGCCGCCTTCGCGTCCAGAAATACCGGCACTTACCCGCTGGGTATTGAATGAACCACCGCCGATGGAAATATTGGGTTGCGGGCCTTGTTCGTCACCATCAGGGGTAAAGAGCTGTATCACGCCGCCAACGGCATCCGCGCCGTAAAGACTACCCCGCGGGCCGCGCACGATTTCCGCGCGGTCAAACATACGAGGATCTAAATACTGAAAAGCGGCACTACCCGCTGTGGCTGAACGCAGCCGAATGCCATCTATCATTAGCACGTTTGCATCGCCGGGCGCACCACGCAAAGAAACGCTGCCGCTTTTACCAAAACTGCCGTTGCTGGTGACATCAACGCCCGGCTGGCCGCGTAGAAGATCGGTTAGGCTGGTGGGGTCTTGGCGGCGAAAAGTAGCTTCATCCAGCACGCTAACGGATGAGAGGCTTTCATTGGCGGTGCGGGGCGCTAATGCAGCGGTGACAACGACAGGATCAAGCGCCGCTAATTCCGTGGTCGCTTCGGCGTACTGGGCCTGGGCTGAAAAGGAGATGGCCAGCGGCAGTGCTGCCATCGCAAATGCCGCCCGTGTGGCGGTGGTGTGAAAACGGTGGTTCATGAAAGGTCCCTTGCTCACTGTGCTCACCCGCACAGCGTGTTTTTAGTGACCGGGCAGGGGCACACAAGGGAAAGCATCGGCTGAACGCCTCTGGTATTCGCCCTGCACATGCCCTCCGCATGCCGGTAATCTTTGGCTTTTTTAGTCGTCACTCTTAGGCCGGTCTCCGGGCTGACGAGCGAAAGGGGCGGCTTAACGTAAGCGCCATACCTTTCCGAACGACCACCTTCCCATGCGTAAGCACAGTGGCGTCTCTAGCCGTTCTTATCTCGATCACCGTTGCGGGGGCAGCGTTGGATTCACAAAAAACGTTCACCAACTTCCCGTTTAATTGATGGCGTTAGTGCCACCAGCACCTGAGAGTGCGCGTAAACTAGCAACTTGTTAGAGGTTGGTCAATTTACCGTCTAGCCTTTCAGCGCCTGTAATAGGCCGTGGCGCACGTACCATACCTGCTCAGCGTGGGCGGCGGCATCCTGGGTGAACCAGCCGCTTAAATCGCGCAGGCGGCGCTGGTCCCGGGCCATGGGCACCAGGCCACGGCCCAGTTCGTTGGCAATAATCACCAGCATGACGTTATCCTCTGCGGCGGTTTGGTTTAGGCGCTGTAAATCTTCCCGCCACTGGGCTCGCCACTCGTCGCTGCTGAAGCCAGAATCCAGCGCGGCGGTGAGCCACTCAAACAAGCCGTGGAGCACCAGCGGCGTATTCGGTAGCATGACGTGGGCGACCTCATGAAGGCGCTGGCCAGGGGCTAAGCGCCACCATACCGCACTGGGGAAGCGTTGTTTTACAGCGTTGCGCTTACCTGCACTGGCACCGCCGATGAATAGTTGCATTGCCATTCTCCTTTTCCATCCTCACCTGCCTGATACGCGAGCTGCCAGCGCCGTCCTTGGGCCTGATGCACAATTCCCTCCCAAAAATCGAGGGTTTCAAAACGGCGGCGTAGCTCACGAATCACACCGCCGTGGGTCACCACTAACACTTTTTGATAGCCATACTGCTGAGTGTGTGTCGCGACATCGTCGAGCCAAGCATCTAGACGTTCGCGCAGCTGGCCAGAAGACTCTCCACCGGGAATTTGCAGCTCTCCGGCGCTATCAATCCAGGCGCGATAGTGCGGCAATTCTTTTAATTCATCGTAAACCTTGCCTTCGTACTCGCCAAAATCGAGCTCCCGTAGGCGCGGTTCGGCATAGACGGGTATACCCGGTTTTGCTGCTTGTGACCACGCCAGCGTTTGCTGGCAGCGGCCAAGGTCACTGGCATAAATCGCGTCAAAGCGTTCATCCATCAGGGCTTTCCGAAGCGTTAGCAGCCCTTCCTCCGCATCGGGAAACAGCAGCGGAATATCCCGCTGGCCCTGGTAACGGCGCTCTAAATTCCAGGCGGTGATACCGTGACGAACTGCCACCAACTCCACATTAAGACCAGTAGCCAAAGCTCTCCTCCTTCAATGGTGGCACCGACCATATCGCCGTTAATGCCGTTAAATAGACGCAGCAGTGCCGCACGCGTCAGCGCTAACCAACACGCGACTGCGACCAGCCATAGCGCCATCGCGGGCCATACCAACACCAGCGGTAGCAGCGGCACCAGCGCTAGCCCAACATCGCGGCAGCTGAGCGACTGCTGCCAGCTCCAGGCCAGGCCGCGTGAGTGGGCGCATGGGGTCAGTACAAGTAGCGCGACTCCCGCCCAACGCCCCAACGCGGGCACCACCATCAGCCACCACAGCGGCGCGTGATACTGCAGCAGCGCCCAGAGCAGCACGCCCTTCCAGGCCAGCAAAAACAGCAGCGCTAACATACCGAAGCTGCCGATTTGTGGGTCTTTCATGATCTCCCAGCGCCGTTCCAGCGGCTGGTTGCTGCCCAGCGCATCGGCCAGGTCCATCACGCCATCCAGGTGCAGGCCACCGGAAATGGCCACCCACAGGCTAAGCAGTACCAGCGCCGCGATGGGCGATGGGGTTTGCCACTGGCCCAACAGCAGGGCGACACAGGCCAGCAGCGCCCCCACCATCAGGCCCACCAGCGGGTAGGCGCGAATGGCCCAGCGTCGGGTGGCTGGTGTCCAGGGGCAGGCAACGGGGAGCGGCAGACGCGTCAGAAACTGCAGCGCCAGCAGCATGCCGTAGAGGGCGTTTTTCATGGTGCGCCAGCCGCCTTCCATTCGATGGACTGCCCGGCCACCACCTCCACCACCCGGTCGGCCTGGGCCGCCAGCCAGCGGTGCAACCCTTGCAGGAATTCCACGTAGCGCCACACCTCTGCCGAGGCAGGCAAGGGCGCTTCGTTGAGGTCGTTGGAGACCACCACCAGCGTCACCCCCCGGCGGCGGGCATCGTGAAGCGCACGCACCAACAGTGCAAAGGCTTCCGTTTCGCTGACCGGTGCGGCGTCCTCCTGAGTATTGAACATCACCTGGCTGGCCCAGAGGGTCAGGCAGTCCAACAGGGCAGCATGGCCGTTGGGCACCTGGGCCACGGCCTGTTCGATGTTGAGCGGGGCTTCCAGGGTGACCCAGTGGTTGGCGCGGCGGGCCTGATGATGGCCTACCCGTTCGGCCATTTCGCTATCGTAGATGTCGGCGGTGGCCACGTAGTAACACGTCTTGCCGTCGGCGTACTGCTGAACACACTGCTCCGCCACCAGGCTCTTGCCCGACCGAGCCCCTCCACTAACAAAGACAATCATTCAGCACCTTTGACAACCGATCATTGGTCACACCATCGCGCAGTGCCAGCCTTAGCCAACCACCCTTCAAGCCAGCAAAACCATGGGTATGTCGCGCCAGCATACCTTGGTGAAGCAGGCGTTCAAGCAGCACGATACTGGAAATGCCCCGCTGCCACTGGGCGGCCCCAGGCCGCACCAGATGAAAGCAGCTGTGGCTGGGCACCACCTCCAGCCCCAGCGCGGCGAGGGCAGCCCCCATGCGCGGCTGCTCACCGGCCAACCACTGGTGGGTACGCCGGGCAAAGTTCTCATCCGCCAGTAGCGGCGCCACCAGTTCGGCGGCCAGATGATTGACGCTCCAGGGCGGTTGCTGCGCCTGAAGCTGAGCGATACGCCGCTCATCGGCCAGCACGTAGCCCAGCCGCAGGCCCGGCAGGGTAAAGAATTTGGTCATGGAGCGCAGCAGGATCAACGCCGGGTAGCGTTGGAGCAGCGGGGTCAGCGGTGCAGCCTCCAACGCCAGATCGATAAAGGCTTCATCCACCACCAGCGAGGCCCCCGATTTCAAGGCGTCCAGCAGCGCTTCGATAAGCGCCACGGGCAGCAGCGTGCCGGTGGGGTTGTTGGGGCGGCATACGAACACAACATCAGCGCTGGCCGCCGCCTGCAGCAACGCGGCCGCGGGCGGGTCGAAGGTGCCCGGCAACAGGCCAAGCTCGCTGATGCGCACACCGTGGGCGTTGCAGGCCCGGGCGTACTCGCCAAAGGTGGGGGTGACGATCATCGCCTGCTGGCCAGCGTGGTGCGCCGCCGCCAGAAAGATGGCTTCCGCACCGCCGTTGGTGAGCAGTACCTGCCCCGGCTCCACGCCTGCGTGTTCGGCAATTGCCTGCCTGGCGGCGCGGTAGTCCGGCTCGGGGTAGCGGCCCAGCCCAGCCAGACGCTGGGCCAGGTAGCCGGTTACCCAGCCGGGCGGGCCCAGCGGGTTCAGGTTGGCGCTGATATCTTCCAGCGGGTGGTCGGCAGGCAGGCCAAAGCGCTGCAGCAGCGCGGCGGCCTGGCCACCGTGGCTTGGCCAATGATGGAGAGGCAGGTTGCCGGGCTGGTCGCGCATCACCCGGCCCCCGTAGCCATCACGAGGCACAGCTGCAGGAAGAGCAGCAGCAGGAAGAACAGCAGCCAGGCCCCGTGCATCAGCCAAATCGTGGTAGTGATGTGGCTGGCTTTCAGTAAATCATGGGCGGTGCCCAGCGTGGCCCGGTGTGATACTTGCCCCTGGTAGACGTTGGTGCCGCCCAACTGGACGCCCAGCAAATTCGCCACCATCGCCTCGGGCCAACCCGCGTTGGGGCTTGGATGGCGGGGCGCTTCGCGCCAGGTGGCCGCCAGGGCGCCCCGCCAGCGCAGAGGTGAGCGGTGAAACACCCCATACAGCACGCCCGCCAGCCACAGGCACAGGGCGGTCAGCCGGGCAGGCAGCCAGTTGGCAAGGTCGTCCAGCCTGGCCGAGGCGTAGCCGAAGTCGCCGTAGCGCTCGTTCCGGTAGCCCACCATGGAGTCCAGCGTATTGATGGCCTTGTAGGCCAGCGCCAGCGGCGCGCCCCCCAGCAGCGCAAACAGCAGCGGCGAGGTAATGCCATCGACGGTGTTTTCCGCCACGGTTTCCACCGCGCCCCGGGTAATCTCGGCTTCATCCAGAGCCTGGGTATCACGCCCCACCACTCTGGACAGCGCCTGCCGCGCGCCGGGCAAATCGCCCTGCCGCAACGGGGCGGCAATGGCCCGCCCGGCATCCGCCAGCCCCTTGATGGCCAGCGTGGTGGCCAGCAGCCACAGCTCGGCGGCCAGCCCCAGCCAGGGGTGCACCCACGACAACAGCGCAAGCCCCAGCCAGGCCACCGACAAGGTGCCCAGCACCACCACCAGGGTAAGGCACCCGCCCAACAGGCGCCGCCGCTGGGGGCTGCCTTTGTTCCAGCGGTGCTCCAGGGCGCTAATCGCCTTGCCGATGATCACCACCGGGTGGGGCAGCGCGCGCGGGTCCCCCACGATCAAATCGATGACGATGGCCAGCGCGCCCCATCCGGCCAGAGCGGGCAGGCTCAGCAAGTCGAGGCTCATGGTGCCTTGCCACTCACCCCCGCCTGGGAGAACGTGGCCATGTCACTGAGCATAGCGGCGGCAGCCTGTAGCAGCGGGTAAGCCAGCGCCGCCCCACTACCCTCGCCCAGGCGCATTTCCAGGGCCAGCAGCGGCTGCGCCGCCAGGGCTTCCAGCGCCAGGACGTGGCCCGGCTCCGCCGAACGGTGGCCAAACACCAGGTAGTCGCACAGTGCCGGGGCCATGCGGCAGGCGGTCAGGGCCGCCACCGTGGCAATGAAGCCATCCACCACCGCAGGCACGCGGTGGGCCGCCGCCGCCAGGTACGCACCCGCCATGGCGGCAATTTCCAGGCCGCCCAGCTTGCACAACACCTCCAGCGGGTCGTCAGGATTCGCCTGGCGATTGGCCAGCGCCCGTTCGATGACCGCCGCCTTGTGGGCCTGCTGGGTGCTGTCGATACCGGTGCCCGCCCCCACCATCTGGGCGGCAGGCACCCCTAGCAAGGCCGCCAGCATGGCGCTGCTGGCGGTGGTGTTGGCGATACCCATTTCGCCCACGATGAGCCCATTGGCCCCCGCCTGTACGGCCCGCTCGACCGCTGCCATGCCGGCCTGCATGGCCTGGCGCGCGTCGTCCAGCGGCATGGCGTCGTGGTGCAGCATGTTGGCCGTGCCCGAACGCACGCGGGCATCGGTGGCTCCCGGCAGCGGTCGCGGCGACGCCACACCGACATCCACCACGTCCACCCGAGCTCCCAGCTGGCGGGCAAACACGTTGATGGCCGCGCCCTGCTGAACGAAGTTGGCGACCATCTGCGCGGTCACCTCCTGCGGAAACGCCGACACGCCTTCAGCGGCCACGCCATGGTCGGCGGCAAACACCACCACGGCAGGGCTATCCACCCGAGGGCGGGCGCTGCCCGTGATGGCGCTGAGCTGAATCGCCAGCGCTTCGAGCCTGCCCAGGCTGCCGGGCGGCTTGGTCAAGGTATCGAGGTAGGCACGAGTGCGCTCAGCGGCGGCGGCATCGACGGGGCCGATATCAGGCAGCCAGGGGTAAGCGGCAAGGGAGTCAGAAGCGGCAGCAGAGGACGCGCAGGGAGGCATGGCAGCTCCAGTGGCAGCAAAACCAGAGATGAAGTGATCGCAAGCGCAGCATGGTAACAGATGCGGGCGGCCAGCGGAGCCGCCCGGGCTGTGGTTACCGTACCGGCAATCAGTAAACGGGGGTTTCCTGCCAGCCACCCCCCAGCGCCTTGAACAGCGTGGCCGTGGCCGCCAGCTGTTCACGGCGCGCACCGGCCTGGGCCAAACGGGCCGAGAGCAGGTTGCGTTCGGCGTCCAGGCGCTCCAGCTGGCTCACCTGCCCCTGGTCGTACATCAGCACGGCCAGCTCCCGGGTACGGGCAACGGCCTCCAGCTGTTCGTCGATGGCGGCCAGCCGTCGCTCGCTGAAGTCGTAGCTGTAGAGTGCATCGCGCACTTCGTTGAAAGCGGTCAGCACGGTCAGGCGATACTGCGCTTCGGCCTGTTCGGCCAGCGCTTCGGCGCTTTCCACCCCGGACTGGCTACGACCGAAGTCGAACAGCGGCCCCATCACCGAGGCCCCGACGCCCCAGGTGCGGGCCACATCGCTGAACAGATCACTGGTGCTGGCGGCCGCAGTGCCCAAAAAGGAGCTGAGATTGAGCGACGGCAGGCGGTTGGCCTCGGCCACGCCGATCTGGGCGGTGGCCGCGATCAGCGCCGCTTCTGCCGAGCGAATGTCGGGCCTGCGCTGGAGCATCGCCGACGGCATCACGGCAGGTATGCCCACCGGCTGGGCCAGGTCATCCAGCCGCGACGTGCCGGTGTCCAGGGTAGTCAGCAGCTCATCAGGGGACATGCCCACCAGCGTGCCCAGGGCCCCGCGCAGGGTTTCCACCTGCTGCTTGAGCGACGGCAGCTCTGCCTGCAGGTTGCGCCACTCGGCTTCGGCCTGGCGCAGTTCCAGTTCGCTGATGTCGCCATGCTCGAAGCGCAGCGCCTGAAGGCGATAGGTCTCCTGGTACGCGGCCAGGGTCTCCTCCATCAGCGCTTGCTGGGCTTCGGCACTTTTCAGGCTGACGTAGGTGGTGACCACGTCACCGATCACGCCCAGCTCGGCGGCGTCTCTGGCAAACAGGCTCTCCTGCAGGGCGGCCATGGCCGCAGCGCGCTGGTTGGCCAGCCGCCCCCACAGGTCGATTTCATACTCCAGGCTAGCGGCCAGGGAGTACTGGTTGTTGGTGGAGGTCAGCAGCTCCTGCACGGACTGAACATCGATGGGCAGCAGCTCCTGCACGGACTGAACATCGATGGGCAGCGCCGCCCCCGGAGTGCGCTTACGGTTGGCTTCGGCCTGATAGCCCACGGTGGGAAAGCGCTCGGCATCGGCAAACCCCAGCTGGGCCCGGGCCTCGCGAATGCGCGCCAACTGAATCGCCAGTTCGAGATTGTCTTCGCTGGCGCGCTCGACCAGCCGGTTCAGCGCCGGGTCTTCGAAGCGCTGCCACCAACGGTGCCAGTCGTCACGGGCCTGCTGCTCCAGAGTGATATGGGCAGGCCAACTCTCCGGCAGCTCAATGTCGGGCGTTTGATACTCCGGGCCGACCGCACAGCCTGCCAGCAGCAAGGCCAGCGCCGAGGCAGTGGTGAACGGTTTGAGGCGGGGGCCCCACGGGTGATTCCTGTGCACGCTGATCATCCTTGCAGTTCGGGTGAATACCGATTTAGGGCGGCGTTTAACCAAACACCTGTTCGAAGTGGCTAAGAGTACCTATTATAGGGGGCTGACGAAACAGGGGATACATCACACCACCGTGATCCCCATTGACTTGCAGGGAGGCATTGAATGAGGTTCATCCGCAAGGGGAAGTGGCTACCCACTCTGGCCGGGTTGCTGGCATGCGTGACGTTATTGGCAGGTTGCAGAGACGCCGAAGAGCCCCCCGAGCTCCGGCTCAGGTGGTCAAACTGTTTGAGACTGGCCAGCAGCAGGCCTTTTCGGGCCGTCGTTTTGTGGGTCGCGTCGATGCCGTGAGCACCGTCAATCTGGCCTTTCAGGTGGGCGGCCGCCTGACCACCTTTCCAGCCGTACAGGGCACCACGCTGGCCAAAGGCGAGCTGATCGCCCAGCTCGATCAAACCGATTACGCCTTGCAGGTGCGCGCCGCGGAAGCGGAATTGTCCCAGGCCCGCCAGCATCTGCAGCGGCAGGAAAATCTGTATCGCCATAACGCCGTCTCCGCCTCGGTGCTGGAAGCGGCCCGCACTGATGCCGAGCTGGCCGCTACCCAGCTGGAGAGCGCCCGCCAGGAGCTGGCCTACACCTCATTGTACGCGCCCTTTGATGCGCTGATTGCCCGCCGCCTGGTGGAAAACCACACCACGCTGCCGCCCAATGCCGAAGTCGTCCGTATTCAGGACATCTCGGAGCTGCGCATTCGCATCAACGTGCCCGAAGCGCTGATGCAGCATCTCGATGGCGAACACGGTTTCAACGCCGAAGCCGAGATCGCCACGCTGCCCGGCGAGCGCATTGCGCTGGAGTACCGCGAACACATCACCGAGCCCGACGAGGTCGCCCAGACCTATCAGGTGGAGTTCGCGCCCGCCCAAGGCGAGCACCTGGTGGCGCTGCCCGGCACCACGGCCACCGTGTTCATCGAACCCGCCGAGCGGCTGGTGTCCGGGGTGATGATGATTCCAGCCAGCGCCCTGGACACCACCGAGAGCGGTGATTTTCGCGTGTGGGTCTACGACCCCGACGAGGGCACGGTATCGCCCCGGGAGGTCACCGTGGGTGAGCTGAGCGACGACGCCGTGATGCTGGTGGCAGGCGTTCAGCCTGGCGAGTCGATTGCGGCGGCCGGGGTACACCTGCTGCGCGACGGCATGCGCGTCAAACCGCTGGATAACGCCCTCTAGGAGCCGCCATGAACATCGCCAAGCTGTCCATCGAACGGCCTCTCAATACCTGGCTGATCGTGGTGATCTGCCTGTTGGGCGGTATCTGGGGATTCAATACGGTGGGCAAACTCGAAGACCCCGCCTTCACCATCCCCAACGCCATCATCAACACGCCCTACCCCGGCGCCACCGCCGTTGAAGTGGAAGAAGAGGTCACCGAACGTCTGGAGCGCGCCATCCAGGAGATGGAGCAGATCGACGTCATAGAATCGAAGTCGCTGCCCGGGCGCTCGGAAATCCAGGTGGAAGTCCACGCCAGCTACCGCAGCCACGAACTGCCACAAATCTGGGATGAGCTGCGCCACAAGATCAACGATGCCCAGGGGGCCCTGCCCGAGGGGGTGCTGGGCTCCCAAGTCAACGACGATTTCGGTGAAGTGTACGGCCTTTTCTATGCGGTCACGGCCGATGGACTCACCACGCGGGAGATCCGCGACATTTCGACGTTTCTTCAGCGCGAGCTGCTGGCAGTACCCGGCGTGGCCAGGGTGACCACCGCAGGCGAGCGGGAAGAGACCATCTACATCGACATCTCCAACGAGCGCCTGACCACCCTGGGCATTCCCATCAATCAGGTCATCAACACCATCCAGACCGAAAACGCCGTGGAAAACGCGGGCAGCCTGCGGGTAGGGGAACGCCAGGTGCGGCTGGTGGCGCGTAGCGACATCGACAGCACCGCGCTGATCGAAGCCATTCGCATCGGCCGCCCCGGCACCACCGAACAGGTGTCGCTGATGGATATCGCCACCGTCTACCGCGAGCCCAGCGACCAGCCCAACCAGCTGATTCGCTATAACGGCGAGGATGCCTTCACACTCGGCATTGCGGGCGCCGCCAACGACAACATCATCAGAGTGGGCGAAGCCGTCGAAGCCCGCATGGAAGAGCTGAAAAGCCGCCTGCCGCTGGGCGTAGAGCTACATCCTCTCTACGAACAGCACCATGTGGTCAACGATGCCATCAACGACTTCCTGCTCAACCTGGCCATGTCGGTGGCCATCGTGATCGGGGTGCTGTGCCTGGCCATGGGCTGGCGCATCGGCGTGGTGGTCGGCAGTACCCTGCTGCTCACCGTGCTGGGCACCCTGCTGTTCATGGGGCTGTTAAACATCGAGATGGAGCGTATCTCGCTGGGGGCGCTGATCATCGCCATGGGCATGCTGGTGGATAACGCCATCGTGGTCGCCGAAGGCATGGTCACCAACATCAAGCGCGGCCAGCGCGCCAAGGAGGCTGCAGGCAGCGCCGCCAAGCGTGCCCAGCTGCCGCTACTGGGCGCCACGGTGATCGGCATCATGGCCTTTGCCGGTATTGGCCTGTCGGACGATGTCACCGGCGAATTTCTCTACTCGCTGTTCATGGTCATTCTGGTGTCCCTGATGCTGAGCTGGCTGCTGGCGATCACCGTCACCCCGCTGTTTGGCTACTACCTGCTGCGCCAGAAAGGCGACGACGAGGATCAGCCCGCTGACGAGCAGCAAGCAGACGAGCACCAGGACGAAAACGAGAACGACGACGAGCCCAGCAAGCGCGAGCTGTACGGCGGCCTGCTCTATCGCGCCTATCGCCGGGTGCTGCTGCTGGCGCTGGGCATGCGCATCGTCACCGTCAGCGCGCTGGTGCTGATCACCGCCGTGTGCCTGTGGGCCTTCAGCCTGATTCCCCAGTCGTTCTTTCCGGACTCCAACACGCCGCTGTTCTTCGTCAATATGGAGCTACCCCAAGGCACCGACATTCGCTCGACCGCCGATTACGCCGCCGATATCGAGGCGTATATCCTGGAGCAGGAGGACGTGGTATCGGTGGCCAGCTTCATCGGCCAGGGCGCTACCCGCTTCATGCTCACCTACGCCCCGGAGCAGCCCAACACCGCCTATGCCCAGTTCATCGTGCGCACCGAAGACCTGGACGCCATTCCCGCGCTGGACCAGCGCTTCTACCGAGAGCTGAACGAAGCGTTTCCCAGCGCGCAGGTACGCACCCAGCGGCTGCAGTTCGGCCCGGGCGATGGCGCGGGCATCGAAGCGCGCTTTCAGGGGCCCTCCCCGGAAGTGCTGCGCTCGCTGGCCGACCAGGCCCAGCGCATCATGGCCGACAACCCCTACCTGATCGACCAGCGCACCGACTGGCGCCAGCAGGAGCTGGTAGTGCGCCCGCGCATCAACGAGGAGCGCGCCCGCATTGCCGGGGTCAGTCGTGAAGACATTACCCAGACCCTGCAGTTTGCCTCGTCGGGCATTCGGGCAGGCACCTACCGTGAAGGCGAGCACCTGCTGCCCATCGTCGCCCGCCCCCCGGCGGCCGAACGGGACGATGTGGCGCTGCTGGAAAACCGCAACGTGTGGAGCGCCGCGCAGCAGCGCTTCGTGCCCATCAGCCAGGTGGTCTCCTCCTTCGATACCGATAGCGAGGAAGCGCTGATTCAACGCCGCAACCGGGTGCGCACGTTGACCGTCGGGGCCGACCCCGCCGAGGGCTATACCGCCGCCCAGGCCTTCGGCGGCATTCGCGAAGAGATCGAGGCCATGACGCTGCCACCGGGCTACCAGCTGAGCTGGGGAGGTGAACACGAGGATTCCGGCGATGCTCAGGAGGCGCTGGCCCAGCAGTTGCCCATCAGCCTGCTGGTGATGCTGCTGACCTCGATTTTGCTGTTTGGCAAGCTCAAGCAGCCGCTGATCATCTGGCTGGTGGTGCCCATGTCGGTATGTGGCGTGGTGATTGGCCTGCTGGTGACCGGCCTGCCCTTCTCGTTTACCGCCCTGCTGGGCATGCTCAGCCTGTCGGGCATGCTGATGAAAAACGCCATCGTGCTGGTGGACGAGATCGATGGGCAGATCAAGGAGGGCAAGGCGCGCTTTTCTGCTCTGGTGGACGCCAGCATCAGCCGCTTGCGGCCGGTCTTCCTGGCCGCTGGTACCACCATCCTCGGCATGCTGCCGCTTTTGGCCGACGCCTTCTTCAACAGCATGGCGGTGACCATCATGGGCGGCCTGGCGTTTGCCTCGCTGCTGACGCTGATTGCCGTACCCACCCTGTATGCCATGCTGTTCCATATCAGCAGCGACGAGGTCGACTCCTGAGCAGGCGCGTTCGGCCCATGAGCGCTTTTTGGCTATCATGGGCTGGACGCTGGGATCATCCGACTCATCCTTTCGGGTAATAAAACTACAACTTAATCTATAAATAGCGTTTTTATTGCCGTAAAGTCTCTTATATCGACGCCATAAGATGTAAAATAACTACAAATCTGGATTCACCGTCTCTACACATGCAGAGGTCTCTATGCCTGGTTCAACACCCGCCACACTCAATCCTACGGTTGCTAAGGTTACCCAACGCATTCGTGAACGCTCTGCCGAGCGCCGCGCTCTCTACGAGCGCCGCATGGCCGACCAGCACAAGCGTGGCGTGCATCGTGCCGAGCTCTCCTGCGGCAACCTGGCCCACGGCTTTGCTGCCTGTAGCGCCCAGGAGAAAGACTCCCTGAAGCTGATGAACAGCGCCAACCTAGGGATTATTTCTTCGTACAACGACATGCTCTCGGCCCACCAGCCGTTCGAAACCTTCCCGGAAACCATCAAAGCGGCCGCCCGCGCCATGGGTTCTACCGCGCAGTTTGCCGGTGGCGTACCCGCCATGTGCGATGGCGTAACCCAAGGCCAGCCGGGCATGGAACTCTCGCTGTTCTCCCGCGATGTGATTGCCATGGCCACCGCCGTGGGCCTGTCGCACAACATGTTTGATGCCGCTCTTTACCTCGGCGTATGCGATAAAATCGTTCCCGGACTATTCATCGGCGCGGCGCGTTTTGGTCACTTGCCCGCCATGTTCGTACCCGCAGGCCCGATGCCAAGCGGCTTGCCGAACAAAGAGAAAGCGCGCATTCGCCAGCTCTACGCCGAAGGGAAGGTGGGCCGCGAGGAGCTGCTGCAGGCGGAATCCGACTCTTACCACAGCCCCGGCACCTGCACCTTCTACGGCACCGCCAACTCCAATCAGCTGATGATGGAAGTGATGGGCCTGCACCTGCCGGGTACCTCGTTCGTCAACCCGGGCACCGAGATGCGCGAAGCGCTCACCCGCTACGCCACCGAGCAGGCCATTCGCAACACCGAACCCGGCGGCGAGTACCGTCCGTTCTATAAGCAGATCGACGAGCGCGCCATCGTCAACGCCGTGGTCGGCCTGCTGGCCTCCGGTGGTTCGACCAACCATACCATGCACCTGATTGCTATGGCGGCAGCGGCGGGCATTACCCTCAACTGGGATGACTTCACCGATCTGTCAGCGGTCACCCCCAGCCTGATGAAGGTGTACCCGAACGGCCAAGCAGACATCAACCACTTCCAGGCCGCGGGCGGCATGAGCTACCTGTTCCGCGAACTGCTAGGCGCGGGCCTGCTCCACGGCGATATTCCCACCGTGTTTGGCACCGACCTGACCGCTTACACCCAAGAGCCCTTCCTGGAAGATGGCAAAGTGGTCTGGCGCGAAGGCCCGGAAAACAGCCTGGACGAAGAAGTGCTGCGCCCGGTCGCTACACCCTTCGCCCCCACCGGCGGCCTGACCGTGATGAAAGGCAACCTGGGACGTGGCGTCATCAAAGTCTCGGCGGTAGCCGAAGAGCACCGTGTAGTAGAAGCGCCGGTGAAGATCTTCGAGGATCAGAACGAAATGAAAGCGGCGTTTGAGTCGGGCGACCTGGACCGCGACGTCATTGTGGTGGTTCGCTTCCAAGGCCCCAAAGCCAACGGCATGCCCGAACTGCACAAACTCACCCCCTTCCTGGGCGTACTCCAGGACCGTGGCTTCAAAGTTGCCCTCGTCACCGATGGCCGCATGTCTGGCGCATCGGGCAAAGTGCCCGCCTCCATCCATATGAGCCCGGAAGCGCTCGACGGCGGCCCGCTGGCCAAGCTGCGCGATGGTGACGTGGTACGCCTGGATGCCAACGCCGGCACGTTGGAAGCCAAAGTAGACGCCGCCACCTGGGCCGAGCGTGAACTCGCCGTTGCCAATCTAGACCACTACCATGTGGGCCTAGGCCGCGAGCTGTTCTCGGGCTTCCGCCACTTGGCAATGCGCGGCGAAGAAGGCGCAGGCTCGTTGGGCGGCTTCGAAGCCGACGATCTCGCTCGTCAAGAAGGTCAGATTTTTCAAGAGGACGCCTGATGCGACCGGCATTAATCGGGGACATTGGCGGCACGAATGCTCGCCTAGCGTTGGTCACGCCGGGCGAAGTCACGCCCCACGACATTCTTAACCTACCCTGCGCCGATTACCCCGGCGTGATCGAAGCGATTCAGGACTATCTCGCTCGGGTAGGCGCAACGGGCGATAACGCCCCGCAAGAAGCCTGCTTGGCGTTCGCCTGCCCGGTGCACGCCGAGCGGGTAAAGATGACCAACAACCATTGGGACTTTATGAAAAGCGACGTTCAGCAGGCGCTGAATCTGTCGCTGTTCAAAGTCATCAATGACTTCACCGCCCAGGCGTTGGGCGTACCCCACGTAGGGGAAGATAACCTGGTGGAAGTGCAGACTGGGGAAGCCCAGTCGCACTCTACCCGCTTGGTCATCGGCCCCGGTACGGGCCTGGGCGTTGCCGGGGTGTTCCCCGGCCAACGCGCCTGGATTCCGCTGCCGACCGAGGGCGGCCACGTCACCTTTGCGCCTACCGACACCACCGAACGCGCGCTGCTGGACGTGTTCTTACAGCGCCACCAGCGGGTGAGCGTCGAGCGCATTCTGTGCGGCCAGGGGCTGCTAGAGCTATACCAAGCCCACTGCACCCTGGAAGGCCAAACGCCGCGCTGCGAGACCCCCGCCGAGGTGACACAAGCGGCCAACCAGGGCGATGCCCTGGCCACGGCTACCCTGCTGCGCTTTTTGAAAATTCTCGGCGACGTGTGCGGCGATGCCACCCTGACCATGGGTGCGCGCGGCGGCGTGTATCTCTGCGGCGGTATTCTGCCCCGCCTGTTGGACTGGCTGCCCAAGTGCGAGCTGCGCGCAAGCTTCGTCAATAAAGGGCGCATGGGCGCTTACAACGCCGATATTCCTGTGTGGATTGTGACTCACCCGTGGACCGGCCTGCTGGGTGCCGCCGAAGCGCTACATAACGAAGAA
The DNA here is from genome assembly GCF_001596805.1 of Halomonas sp. KX33721. Lineage (NCBI taxonomy): Bacteria > Pseudomonadati > Pseudomonadota > Gammaproteobacteria > Oceanospirillales > Halomonadaceae > Halomonas > Halomonas sp. KX33721. The sequence goes on from NZ_LVIA01000022.1 coordinate 24,364, forward strand.
GTCTTTTAACAGATTGGAACACGCCATGGCTGCTGTAACGTTCAACGTGCCGTTTGTACTCGGCATGATGCGCCTGCATGAAGCGCAAGAGATGCACCAAGCGAGCCACTTGGCCGATTGGATAGAAGCTCGCTTAGAACAGGGTTTGCACTGGTTCGACCATGCCGACATTTACGGCAACGGAGCATGCGAAACACTGTTTGGCCAAGCGCTGCGCGCCCGCCCGTCACTGGCTAAGCGGCTGAATGTGGTGACCAAAGCCAGCATCGCCAACGACAATCCGGCACCGGGTTCCGGCAAGATCAAGCACTACAATGCCAGCCCGGAGTACCTAAGCCGCGCCATTGACGATGCGCTGGGCCGCTTGGGTGTCGAGCGTCTGGATCACTTTCTGATTCACCGCCCGGACCTGCTGATGGACGCCGCCGCAACAGGCCGTGCGCTGGATGACGCCATAGAGGCAGGCAAAATCGGCGCGGCGGGGATTTCCAACCATCTGCCCAGTCAGTGGCGCCGACTGCAACGCCATATGCATCACCCGCTACGCGCCAACCAAATCGAGCTTTCGATTGCCCATAGCGCGCCGTTGTTTGACGGCAGCTTTGACGACCTCGGTGCCGATGGCCATGCGCCCATGGCGTGGTCTCCGCTGGCGGGCGGCCAACTGATGCAGGGTGAAGTGAGCCGCGTATTGAACCGTTTAGCAGGCGAGCTTAGCAGCACCCCCGGCGCGCTGGCGCTGGCATGGCTGCGCACCCTGCCCGGCCGCCCAGCACCGGTGGTGGGCAGCGTGAAACCGGAGCGTATTGCCGATATGCTGAACGGCCCGGAAACGCTGCCTAGAGAAACTTGGTATGAACTGCTGGAGGCCGCCCGCGGCCACTGCGTCGCTTAGTACGCTCACTCAACATTGATGCCAATAATGACAAGGAAAGACCTATGACACCGGTGATTGCTTTCGGTGAAGCCTTGATTGATATGCTCTCTAGCCGCTTGGGCGATAACACAGGGCAGGAAACCTTTACCCCCTATGCTGGCGGCGCGCCCGCCAACGTGGCGGTGGCCTGCGCACGGCTCAACGTGCCCAGCCAGTTTTTGGGCATGGTGGGTGATGATACGTTTGGGCACTTTCTAATTCGTGAGCTGAAAAGCCACGGCGTGGATACCCAGGGCGTCGTGCTTACCAAAGAAGCGCGCACGGCGCTGGCGTTTGTCTCCCGCGACAGCAGTGGCGAGCGCACCTTCGATTTCTACCGCCCACCGGCCGCCGACCTGCTTTACCGCCTGGAGCATCTGCCCCACGGTGTGTTCGAGCAGCCCGCCATTGTGCACCTGTGCAGCAACAGCCTGACCGACACCGACATTGCCGAGACCACTCTCGCTATTGCCGCTATGGCCAAGCGTGCGGACTGTCTTGTGAGCGTGGACGCCAACCTGCGCCACAACCTGTGGGCAGAGGGTGCGGCAGATCCTTGGCTGGTCACCGAGCTGGTCGATAGCGCCGAGCTGGTCAAAGTCTCTCTCGAAGAGCTGGACTACCTGCGTGGCGACCACCCAAAGGAAGCGTGGCTCGCCGAGCGCATGGCCGCAGGGGTGAAGGTGATTGTAATTACCGACGGCCCCAATAATGTGGTACTCAAAGGCATCGGCATTGACCAAACCGTGACGCCACCCAGCGTCACGGCGGTGGACACCACCGCCGGTGGCGATGCCTTTATTGGCGGCCTGCTCGCGGAGCTTTCAAGCTACGGCATCAGCGAGAGCTGGCACCAGGACAGCGCGTTTCTCACCCGCGCGGTGGACATTGCCTGCCGCTGCGGTGCCCACGCGGTCACCCGCCCCGGCGCGTATGCCGCGCTGCCCACCCACGCCGACATCGAAGCCCTGCGCAGCTCGGCAGGCTAGCGCTCAGCGTCGTCGAGGCCGCTACTCGACGACGCTTTGGGTAACCCCTTCCGCCACATCCACCCGCCCGCTGACGACTTCCAACGTAACCGGTTGACGGCGATGATCGACAAAGCTCACCTGGGTGATGCTGCGCTGCTCGGTGGCTCCTTCAATCAACATTTCCAGCGTACCGTGATCGCACCACCACCGAACCATCACCGTTAACCCATCGACGCTGCCCGCCGAGTGGTCACAGGCAAAGTGCTCACCAAAGGCGGCCTGACCGTTACTCCCTTGACGCTCATAGTGTAGCGACGCTGTTGATTCGCCTGCGGTCAGCCATAGCCGCTGCTGATAGCCCTGCTGCAGCGACAGCGCCAGCCTTGTGCCTGCTTTAAGCACCAGCGTCAGCTGGCCGTAAACCGCCGCGCCCTCTGGCAAAGCAATGCAGTGCTCCCCTGCCGTTTGAAGCGAGCGAGGCGATAGGCGGCGAGGGGCGCTGAGCGCTTGAGCTGCTTCGCGAGCAAAGCGCTGTCGTAACCGCACCCCACGAGAAGTCGCACGCAGCGTCAGCTCTCGCGGCAGGCTCATGGTGCCCCGCCAGCCCGTTTCGGGGGCATGATTGGCGTACTGCCAGTTGTTCAACCACGCCAGCGCAAGCTGCCGCCCTGGGGTATTCGACCAACTCTGCACCGCGTAAAAATCCCGCCCTTCGTCCATCATCAGCACGGCGTCAGAAGCGTTGTCATTGGTGAAACGCTGGCCGTCAAACTCGCCGATAAAGTACTGGGTAAACGAGCCAAACGGGTTATCCGGCGTGGCGCCAATCCCCACCACCAGCACCCAGCGCGTGGCGGGCTCATCCGGCCCAGCGCCGTCAACCGGCAGCTCAAACAGATCCGGACACTCCCAGGGGTGCTGAGTATGCGCGCCCTCGCCTTCGCCAAAGGCGCTGGCAAACTGCCACTCCAGCAGGTTATGGGAGGTATAGAAGTGAATCTCCTGCCCACAGGCCAGCGCCATTACCCAGCGCTGGCTAGGGCCATGCCAAACCACTTTAGGGTCGCGGAAATCTTTAAATCCAGGCGGTGGCAGAACCGGACTCCCCTCGTAGCGCTGCCAGGTACGGCCCCTGTCGCGGCTATACGCCAAGCACTGGGACTGCTGGTAATCTTCTGGGTCATCTGAGAGCACCCGGTGGCAGGTGTAAAACGCCAGCAGCCCCGGCTGGCCGTCAAACAGCCCCGTGACATCGTGCTCATCCACCACGGCGCTACCCGAAAAGCAGGCACCCTCTTCATTGGGTGCCAGCGCAATGGGTAAATGCTGCCAGTGGCACAGATCACGACTGACCGCATGTCCCCAGTGCATTGGCCCCCAAACGGTGCTGAACGGGTGAAACTGATAAAACAGATGGTACTCGCCCTCGAAAAACACCAGCCCGTTGGGGTCGTTCATCCACCCCATCGGGGGAGTAAAATGCAGCGCAGGATGCTGAGGCTCAAAATCCGCTAACGTCATGCTTAAAACCTTAACTTAATCGGTCAACTTAATCGTTTAAGTTAGCGTATCACGCCTATTAACTAACGGAAGTATCCCCTTTAGGTGTAGACGTAAAAAAGCCCGAGCATGGCGACATGCTCGGGCAAACGTCCTGCTCACACGACCCGACATCAGTGAGGCAAGTGACGAGAGTGCTCGGTACTGTGTTTTACATAAGTGGTGGAACCGTTTAGTGGTGGAAACGCTCCGCTGCTTGGCGGGCCAGTTCGCGGATGCCGTCCCAATCTTCGGCGTCGACCATGGCTTTCGGGGTCAGCCAGGAGCCGCCGACGCACATCACGTTGGGCAGCGAGAGGTAGGATTCGGCATTGTCCACGGTGATGCCGCCCGTGGGGCAGAAACGCGCTTCCGGGATCGGCGCACCGAACGCCTTGATTGCCTTGGCACCGCCGCTGGACTCCGCGGGGAAGAATTTGAAGCGGCGGTAGCCGTACTGCCAGCCGGTCATCAGCTCGGAAATGGTAGAAACGCCCGGCAGCATGGGCACGGGGCTCTCGACGCCGTAGCGGTAAAGCGCGTCGGTGGCACCTGGCGTAACGACGAAATCAGCGCCGACTTGCTCGGCTTGGCGATATTGCGCGGGCGTCAGCACGGTGCCGACCCCAATGCTGGCACCCGGTAGCGCCTCTTTCATGCGCTTGATGGCTTCCAGGGCGCAGTCGGTACGCAGGGTAATTTCCAGAACGCTCAGGCCGCCTTCGACCAGAGCTCGGCCCAGCGGCACGGCGTCTTCCAGGCGCTCGATGGTGATCACCGGGATCACTTCGGCTTTTAGGCAGATGCTGTCTAGCTCGGCGGTGCGCGTTGAGGGAAGCTGTTTATCGATGGTCATCAGTGAGTCTCCAAGCAATTTGTTATTGGCGAAGGCGGTTTATTAGGGCGCCCAATAGATCGCCAGCGGGCAAGATAAGAAAGCGCGGATGGGCAATGTACGAACGTCGTCGCCACCCATGGCGTTGGCCAATACGGCACGCTTATCGTCGCCGGTGATATGTAGAATGTGGCGCTTCGCCTGATGCAGGCGGTCCGCCGAGAAGGTAATACGCGGCTGCGGCTGGCTGGGGGTGCGCACGGCAACCAGCGGCTCATCGGTAGAAAGCGCCAGGCCCAGCTCTTGGCTATCGGGGAACAGCGAGGCCGTGTGGCCATCGCCGCCCATGCCTAAAATGACGACGCTCGCGGGCCAGGCAAGTCCTGCCGTCGCTTCTGCCACCGCTGCCACGCCCTCTTCCGGGGTGCCAGCGTCCGAGGTGAGCGGCACGAAGTTAGCCGCCGCCGCCGGGCCCTGCAGCAGGTTCTCGCGCACCAGCTTGGCGTTGCTGTCGCTGCTTTGCTCATCTACCCAGCGTTCATCGGCCAGGGTGATGTCCACCCGCGCCCAGGCCAGCGGCTTTTGCGCCAGCGCTTTGAAAAACGGCACCGGCGTCGAACCGCCCGATACCACCAGCAGGGCACGCTCCTGGTGCGCAAGGTCTGCCGCCAGGGCTTGATAAACGGCTTCAGCCAGCTGCTCGGCCAGCGCTTGTCGTGTAGTGCTCATTTCAATAATCCTCGTACCAGCTGCGGCCATCCTGGGTAATCATGGCAATCGAGGCGACCGGCCCCCAAGAGCCTGCCGGGTAGCGGCGCGGCGGGGTTTCGCGTGCTTTCCAGCCGCTGATGAGCTGGTCGCACCAGCGCCACGCGTGCTCCACTTCATCACGGCGCACAAACAAGTACTGCTGGCCTTTCATGACTTCTAGCAGCAGACGCTCGTAGGCATCCGGGATACGCGATTTCGGGAAGGCGCTGTTGAAATCCAGGTGCAGCGGGCCAGGGCGCAGGCGCATGCCTTTATCCAGGCCGCTATCCTTGGTGAGTACCTGAAGGGCAATGCCCTCTTCCGGCTGCAGGCGGATAATCAGCTTGTTGGAGGCGATGCCGCGCTGGTCCGGATCAAAGATGTAGTGCGGTTGCTGACGGAAATGAATGACGATCTGCGACAGTTTCTCCGGCATCCGTTTACCGGTACGCAGATAGAACGGCACGCCCGCCCAGCGCCAGTTGGCCACTTCGGTCTTCATGGCCACGAAGGTTTCGGTCTGGCTCTGGGTGTTGGCGCCCTCTTCTTCCAGGTAGCCCGGCACGGCCTGGCCATCGCTGGTACCGGCAATGTACTGGCCACGCACCACGTCGTGGCCCAGCGCTTCGCCGGTAAACGGCTTCAGCGCCTTGAGCACTTTTACCTTCTCGTCACGGATGGCATCGGCATCCAGGTTGGAAGGCGGGTCCATGGCAATCAGGCAGAGCAGTTGCAGCAGGTGATTCTGCACCATATCGCGCAGCTGGCCCGCATCATCAAAGTAGCCCCAGCGGCCTTCAATACCCACTTTTTCGGCGACGGTAATCTCGACGTGGGAGATATGGTTCTGGTTCCACTGGGTGCCGAACAGCGGATTGGCAAAGCGCAGGGCGATCAGGTTTTGAACCGTCTCTTTACCCAGGTAGTGGTCAATGCGGTAAATGCGTGATTCAGGGAACACGGCACCGATGGCGTCATTGATCTCTTCTGAAGAGGCCAAGTCATAACCAATCGGCTTTTCCACTACCACGCGGGTATCGTCATCCAGGCTGTTGCTGGCCTGGAGATTGCGGCAAATGTCGCCATAAATACGCGCGGCGACGGAGAGGTAGACCACCATTGGGCGCTTGCTGCCTTCGCGCCACTGGCGAATGGCGTCGTAGCCCTCTGCGGTGGCAAAGTCGAGCTTGAGATACTCTAAGCGGTTCAGGAAGCGTTCAAGGCTTGCCTTGTCCTGCTCCTCTTTTCTCAGGCGCTTCTGCAGCGCGCCCTTGACCAGCTGACGGAACGCGGCAGTGTCGTGCTCCTGACGCGCCAGCCCCATGATCCGCGTGCTTTCGGGCATTAAGCCTTCGCGGTCAAGATGATACAGCGCAGGAAACAGCTTGCGCATGGCAAGGTCGCCTAGCGCCCCAAAAAGCGCTAAATCAATAGCGTGATTCGGATCGCCCAGCGGGGCATGTGACTGGCTCATCTCAACTCCTGTTTATAATTAGGCCGTCTAATGTAGTTAGATTACCTAAAATCTATCTTATATGAGGCATTATACGCAATAATTCGTGTAATTTTACTACAAAATATTGTCGCCTGCTGCCCTTTCCGGTGGGTTTTACAACGACGATGTCGCGCCCTGACCGCCTACGCTTCTACCTTTACTCTACGCCCCTTGGATACGCCACCCCTCCTCCCCCCAAGGAGGAGGTGGTCTTGCGCTGAATTAGCGACGCTGGCAGTGAACAAAGCACGTCCAACAACGAACGTGCCCGACAACAACAACGTCACAACGAGGTATGCACATCATGGCAATGGTTCGTCCATTTTTCACGCCGCTGCTCGCCGCTACGCTAGCAGCCACCGCCACACTCCCCGCCTTCGCCTTTGAGGATGACCGTTTAACCATCTGGATGGGCGACAATAAAGGCCAGGAAGGCATCCGCGCGGTCGCCGACCAGTTCTTAGAAGAGACCGGCATCGAAGTGGAAGTCGTGTTTCCGGACAACCTGACCGACCGCTTCCAGCAGGCGGCAGGCAGCGGCCAAGGGCCGGATATCGTGATTTGGGCCCACGACCGCATGGGTGAATGGGCACAGAGCGGCCTACTCAAACCGATTGCACCCAGCGACAGCTCCGTGAAGCGTTCTACGACTTCACCTGGGAAGCCGCGCTGTGGAACGGCGATACCTATGCCTACCCGATTTCCGTGGAATCCCTTGGGCTGATTTACAACAAAGCGCTGGTGGAAACACCCCCCGATAGCTTTGCCGAACTGATGGAGCTGGACGCCACGCTGGCTCAAGAAGGCAAGAAAGCCATCCTGTTCGATTACAGCGAACCCTACTACGGCTGGACGCTGCTAGCCGCCAACGGCGGCTACCCGTTCAAGCAAACCGATAGCGGCTATGATGTCAGCGACATTGGGGTCAACAATGCCGGTGCCCTACAGGGGGCCGAGCTGCTGGTGGAGCTGATCGAGAGCGGCGTGGTGCCCCGGGGCACCGACTACAACCTGATGGATACCCGCTTCAACCAAGGCGAAGTAGCCACCATGATCAGCGGCCCCTGGGCGTGGCCCAACCTGGAGCGCAGCGGCATCGATTATGGCGTGGCGCTGCTGCCCCGGGTAGGCGACGAGCGCGCCCGACCGATGTTTGGCGTGACGGCCGCGATGATCAACTCCGCCACGCCCAACGACTTCCTGGCGGTGGAGTTTTTAGAGAACTACCTGCTCAGCGAAGAGGGTATGCGCACCTTCAACAGCGATGGTTCGCTGGGTGCGGTTGCCCATATCAACTATCAGGCGGAGCTGGCGGATAACCCCAACATTGCCGCTACGCTGGAAAACGCCGAAGTGGGCATGCCGATGCCCAACATTCCTGAAATGGGTGCGTTCTGGGCCGCCATGGAGCCAGCGCTGCAAAACATCGGCAGCGGGCGCCAATCGCCCCAGGAAGCGCTGGATGCCGCTGCACGGCGCATGCGTCAGTAGCCTCTCTTTTTTGCTCATCTGCCCAGCGGCATTAGCCGCTGGGCAGCTTTCAGGAAGCCATCATGTATACCACCAACGCGTCTCGTGGCCTTCCCCGCCATCGCTCTCGCCATCTTACTGAACGCTACACACGCTGGGCCATGCGTGGCGTGATTGCTGTTTTGGTGATTGCGCTACTTTGGTTAGTCTTGGCCTTTCATTTGAACGGCCAGTGGATGTTCGCACTGCTGTTTCTGCTTCTCGGCGGCTCGCTGGGCGTGGTCTTCACCAAGCGTTCGCTGATGAGCCACCGCTATATTTTCCCAGCCGTGGCAGGGCTGGGGGTGTTCGTCATTTTTCCACTGATCTACACCTTCGGGATCAGCTTCAGCAACTACAGCTCCACTAACCTGCTCTCAGAAGAGCGGGTGCGCGACCAGCTCATGAGCCAAACCTATCAAGCGGAGGGTAACGCCTTTGACCTAGCGCTCTACCCCGAAGGTGATTTGGTACGGCTCTATTTAGAGAGCCCTCAGGGCCAGCGGTTCGTGTCTTCCCCACTCAATTTGGCCAATCAGGAAAACCGCCAGATTGGCGTTCAGGCCACCGATGCCCCACCCGCACAGGAAGCGCTGGGCATGCGGGCCGTTATTCAGGCACGGGATGCCCTACAAGGCTTGCGGCTGGTCACTCCAGACGGCAGCGAACTGCGTATGGCGGGCTTGCGCCAGTTTGCGCCCATGCTCGACCGCTACGAGGCCCGGGAGGATGGCACGCTATATGATCGTCGAGACGACCGCGTGCTGACACCGGACCACACCATCGGCTTTTTCGTCGCCGACGATGGCCAGCGCATCACTCCGGGCTGGCCGGTCAACGTGGGCTTCTCGAACTACACGCAAATCTTCACCGACCCGGACATTCGCGGCCCGTTCATGCAAATTTTCGTATGGACCTTCGTGTTTGCCAGTCTCACCGTGGTGTTCACCCTGGCCGTGGGCTTCGTGCTGGCCTCTTTGCTGCAGTGGGATCAGCTGCGCGGCAAAGCGATATACCGTACGCTGCTGATTCTGCCCTATGCGGTGCCAGCGTTTATCTCGATTCTGATTTTCAAAGGCATGTTCAACCAGCACTTTGGCGAAGTGAACATGATTCTGGACACCTTGTTTGGGGTGCGCCCCGAGTGGTTTACCGACCCGTGGATGGCACGCAGCATGCTGCTGATCGTGAACACCTGGTTAGGCTACCCCTACATGCTACTGCTCTGCATGGGCTTGATTCAGGCCATTCCCCAGGATTTATACGAAGCCTCGGCGGTAGACGGCGGTGGCCCGCTCACCAACCTGTTCAAAATCACCCTGCCGCTGATCATCAAGCCGCTCACGCCGCTGCTGATTGCCGCCTTTGCGTTCAACTTTAATAACTTCGTGCTGATCGCGCTGCTCACGGGTGGCAACCCGGACATTCTGGGGGCCAGCACCCCGGCGGGCACCACCGACCTGCTGGTGAGCTACACCTACCGCATCGCCTTCCAGGATGCCGGGCAGAACTTTGGCCTCGCGGCGGCCATTGCCACACTGATTTTCCTGCTAGTGGCGGGCATGTCGCTGCTCAATTTGCGCCTTTCCAAAGTGAAGGTATAGGAGGTTACACATGGCCATGGTTCAACCCCGCTCCGTTGGTGTGCGCCGCCTAGGAGCGCACTTAGCGCTGATCTGCTTTGTATCGCTGATTGTCTTTCCGCTGCTGCTGGTCATCTCGATTTCATTTCGCGAGGGCAACTTTGCCACCGGCAGCCTGATTCCAGAAAATTTCTCGCTGGAGCACTGGTCGCTGGCGCTGGGGATTCCTTGGGAGCGGCCAGACGGCACCGTAGTGCAGCCGCCCTTCCCCGTGCTGCTCTGGCTGTGGAACTCCATCAAGGTGGCGGTGGTGTCGTCGGTGCTGATTCTCATGCTGGCTACCACCAGCGCCTACGCGTTTGCCCGCATGCACTTCAAGGGCAAAGCGCCGCTGCTCAAAGGTATGCTGATTTTTCAGATGTTCCCAGCGGTGCTCTCGCTGGTGGCACTGTATGCCCTCTTTGACCGGCTGGGGCAGTTCGTCGGTTGGCTAGGCATCAATACGCACGGCGCGCTGATTGTGGCTTCGCTGGGTGCGGTAGCGCTGCATATCTGGACGATCAAAGGTTATTTCGAATCCATCGATGGCTCGCTTGAGGAAGCTGCCATGGTGGATGGCGCCAGCACTTGGCAAGCGTTTCGCTACATTCTGCTGCCGCTCTCTATCCCAATCTTGATGGTGGTGTTCATTCTGGCGTTTGTGATGAGCATTATGGAGTACCCCATGGCCTCGGTACTGTTGGTCGACGAGCACAAGCTGACGCTCGCCGTGGGTGCCCAGCAGTACCTAGCCGACCACAACCAGCGCTGGGGTAACTTCGCCGCCGCTGCTGTTCTCTCCGGCCTACCGATTACCGTGGCGTTTTTGATCTGCCAACGCTGGATTATCGGCGGTTTAACCGCAGGGGGTGTGAAGGGTTAAGCAGGAACTTACTAGGCTGTTTCCTCGCTTGAGCATGTTGCTCATGACCGGCGCTCATCAGCGCCGGTTTTTTTATGGGTTAGGTAATCTTTAGCACTACAGTCGTAACTACTGCCGTGATCGTTCATGCTAAGAAGCCCATTGGCGGCCCAAGGAGTTAGGTTTTTGGACTGATGGTGCGTTCTTCTCGTTACTGTTATGTTGAAAGATTGTTCATGGCTGAAGCGAGAAGCGCGATTATGGCGGGTGGATGGGCGAAAGATGGCGCAGAACACGAGCAGATGGAGAGCACGCTGGAGGATGCGGTGCAGCGTGCGCGTAGCCAATTACCCCGCGGCGAAAGTCTTGAGTTTTGTGAGGAGTGTGGCGACCCCATTCCCGAAGCACGCCGCAAGGCTATTCCTGGCGTTCGACTCTGTGTGGTGTGTCAAGGTGAATTGGACAAAAAGCAGTCGGCTTATAGTGGCTACAATCGTCGGGGCAGTAAGGATAGCCAACTGCGTTGAGATGGGGCTGTATGTCTACGCGTCCTGGTCGGTGTCCGGCAACTGCTTGAAATAGACATAGCGGTGAAGGCGAATCGCTGGGCGAATCAGCATTCGAGAGCGACGGTGTTGCCGTCCGGTACTTTGACGTCGGCGGGCGTCATGTCAGCCAGCGCGACGTGACTGAAGGATGCAATCAAGATAGCGGCGAGCGTCGCACGCGTCATAGGCTGGATGGTCATTTCAGTCTCCTTGGGTTTTGTATCAACCGCTTTAAATAGCGGCTGTATAGGGGATACACACAAGGAGACCGATTGGATGCACTCTTTTTAAAAAAATTAATTATTTAAAAAATTATCGGCTTACCCCGTCCACCGTGACTTGGCGAGGGCAGGCGTTGCCGTTGGAGTCAAACAGATGGCAGCGCTGCCCTGCCAACCCCAGATGTGACGCTTGCCCTTCTTCAAGCCGGGTTAAACCATCCAGGCGTTGGGTTAAAGGCGCTTCAATGCCCTCTACCTGCCAGTGGGCCAGAGTTTCATAGCCCAGCTTTTCGGCCACCATCAGGGTCGCGCTCAGCGTTGCATCCGCTTGCTCAGCCGCCACGAAGTCTTCGGCACGCAGTCCCAGGGTGGCCCTATCGCCTGCCTGGAGCTGCTGACCGTTGACTGCCACCGGCAACGTTTCACCGCTATGCAGGCGCACCACGGTCTGACGCTCGCCGGGGTCGACCACCGTCACCGGCAGCGTATTGATACGCGGCGAGCCGATAAACTCCGCCACCTCAAGGGTATTGGGAAAGTGATACAGCGACAGCGGCGCGCCTACCTGGGCAATACGCCCTTTCGAGAGCAGCACGATACGGTCGGCCAGAGTCATCGCCTCCACCTGATCGTGGGTGACGTAGATCATGGTGGCGTTCAGGCGCTTGTGCAGCGCGGCGATCTGTACCCGCATATCCACGCGCAGCGCGGCATCCAAGTTGGAAAGCGGCTCGTCGAACAGAAACACCGCCGGCTCTTTGACCAGGGTGCGGCCAATGGCGACCCGCTGGCGCTGGCCGCCGGAGAGGTCTTTGGGCTTGCGCTCCAGAAGCTCGGTGAGGTGCAGCATCTCGGCGGCGTGCTCCACGCGGCGGCGAATTTCTGCTTTGTCGGTGCGCGCCAGCTTCAAGCCAAACGCCATGTTCTCGGCCACGCTCATGTGCGGGTAGAGGGCGTAGGATTGGAACACCATGCCGATGTCCCGCTCCTGGGGCGGAATCTCGTTGATCCGCTGGCCATCGAGCTGCATATCTCCGGTGGTAATGTCCTCCAGACCCGCAATCATGCGTAGCAGCGTGGATTTACCGCAGCCGGAGGGGCCCACGAAAACGACGAACTCGCCGTCTTCGATGGTGAGGTCGATATCCCGTGAGATTTCGACACCATCGAAGGATTTACCGATACCGCTGAGGGTTAAACGTCCCATGGCGCATCCTCCTGGGTTTGCGGGCAGCGGGCAATCGCCACGCCAAACGGCGGCAGCGTCAGCGTACCTGCCTGCCACTCGCCGCTTAGCCACTTAGGCGCATCGTCGAGTGCTTCTGCGCGCTCGGGAGCTGTGCGAGTAACGGTCTGATCGCTAAAGTTGAGTGCTACCAACAAGCGCGTTTGCTGATAGGTGCGCTCAAAACAGAGCACCTCGTCGCGTACCGGATGGTAGCGCACGCCGCCTTTAACCAGCGCAGGCTGGGTGCGGCGAAACGCTAGAAAAGCACGGTAAGCGTTAAGCAACGAATCGGCATTCTGCTCTTGCTGATCGACTGCCAGCGCTGCGTGGGCTTCGGGCACCGGCAGCCAGGGCGTGGCACGACTGAAGCCAGCATGGCGGCTATCTGCCTGCCAGGGATGCGGCGTACGGCAGCCATCGCGGCCTTTATAGGCAGGCCAGAAGGTGATGCCCGCCGGATCGACAAGCTGCTCGAAGGTCAGCTCCGCCTCGGGCAGACCCAGCTCTTCGCCCTGATAGAGGCATACGCTGCCCCGCTGGCTGAACAGGAACACCAAATAGAGGCGCAGCTTCTCCAGCTGCCCTTCCGCCTGCCAGCGAGTTGCTAGCCGCGTTACGTCGTGATTTCCCAACGCCCAGCAGGGCCAGCCATCGCCAATGCGCGCTTCCATTTCAGTAAGCGTTTCGTGCAAATAGCCGGGGTCGGCTTTATCGGTCAGCAGGTTGAACGAGTAGCACATGTGCAGCCGCTTGCCGCCCTGGGAGTACTCCGCCATCACGCCGAGCGCGTCATCGTCGCCCACTTCGCCCACGCTGGTGGTGCCGGGGTACTCATCCAGCAGCGCCCGCAGCCGCTCCAGAAACAGCAGATTTTCCGGCTGGGTTTTGTCGTATTGGTGGAGCTGATAGCCGTAGGGGTTATCAGGGCGAACGCCCAGGAAGCTCTCGATAATTTCCTGGCGCGGCGGGTTGTCTTTTAACTCGCCGTGGGTGCAGAAATTCACCGCATCCAGCCGGAAGCCATCCACGCCGCGCTCCAACCAGAAGCGCACCTCTTCCAGCATGGCGTCGACTACCGCAGGGGTGCGGAAGTTAAGATCCGGCTGGCTGGCCAGGAAGTTATGCAGATAGTACTGGCAGCGGCGGGTATCCCACTGCCACGCGCTGCCGCCGAATACCGACTGCCAGTTGGTGGGCGGCGCGCCGTCGGGTTTGGGGTCGGCCCATACGTACCAGTCGGCTTTGGGGTTGTCGCGGCTTTGGCGGCTCTCTTCGAACCACGCGTGCTGGTCGGAGGTGTGGGACATCACCTGATCGATCGTCACTTTCAGCCCCCGCGCGTGGGCCGCCTCGACCAGGCGGTCGAAGTCTTCCAACGTGCCGAACATCGGGTCGACATCACGGTAGTTGCTGATGTCGTAGCCGAAATCTTTCATCGGCGAGGTAAAAAATGGCGAGAGCCAAATCGCATCGACGTTTAATGAAGCGATGTAGTCGAGCTTGTCGATCACCCCTTTCAAATCGCCAATGCCGTCGCCGTTACTATCCATAAAGCTGCGCGGGTAGATTTGGTAAATCACCGCGCCGCGCCACCAGTCGGCCCCCTGGCTGCCAACGTAGTGAGAAGTAGAAGGTGTCTGCATCATGGTGAGTCCTTATCCTTGTTATTGCCGACGGTTTTATTAACAACCGAGTAATTACCCATAGTCGGCATGATGCAGGCTACGCCAAGGGATAAAATCCTCCCCCCGGGGGAGTGCCAGGCGTAGGTGCGGGGAGGAGTGGTAACGCGGCGCCTTACTCCCCCTGGATATGCGCCAAGAGCTGTCCGGCCAGGGCAATGGCCTCGTCCCGGCGGCGGATATTCTGCTTTTGGTAGAGGCTGCGGATATGGGTTTTGATGGTGGTCGGTGCTACCGAGAGCTGCTCGGCAATCTGTTCGTTGGAGAGCCCGGCGTGAATCAGCCCCAGGATTTGCCATTCGCGGCGGGTCAGCGGCGAGGTGCGGATCAGCTCTGGCACGTCGGGCCTCGCGACAATATCCGCGATGACCGTTTCATCTAGCATTAAGCGTCGGGCGCAGCCGAAATCCTTCTGTTGGCCCGCCAGCGCCAACAGCCGTTCTGCCCTCGCCTGCTCTAAAGCCGCTAGCGTGCCGCTGGCGAGTAAGCCGTTGAGCAGTTCCCCAAGCGGTTTCCCCAAGCGCAGAAAACTGCCTACCAGCGCGGTACGGGAAGCCAAGCTGAGCGCTTGATGCATGTGGTGGCGGGCTTGCGTCTCCTGGCCAGCCGACCACGCAGCGGCCGCGAGGCAGAGCTGATTGCGGTTGGCATCGGTAACCAGCCCTAGTCTTTGAGTATGCACTTCGAGCGCTTCCAGAAGCGTGCGGGCCTCCTCGCACTGGCCCAACAGCGTGAGCGCTCGGGCGTGGTTGCGCACGTTGCATTGGGCAAAGTGGTTGGTGGCCCCTTCGGTAACGGGAGCGGGCGCTTCTTGGCGCCAGCGCTCCACCGCGTCGAGATCTTGCGTGGAGTGCCACCAGGCCAGCAGCGTGGCGTGGGCGTTAGCGACCCAGTCGATATGGTAATCGCCTTCGGCCAGGATTTTACGCAGCCGCCGGATATGGTCGGCGCACTGAGCCTGATCGCCACGGCTCTGGGCAATTTTGGCCAGTTGAATATGGCACTGCAGCGTCCATCGCTCGCCCTGGTTATCCAGCACGGCAATGCCTTTCAGCGCGGCCTGCTCGGCTTCATCCAGACGGTGCCACTCCCAAAGCACTTGGCTACGAATCCGGTAGAGAAATTCCGCCACGGGCAGGTGCTCAAGCTCTGCTCGCTCCAGGTGGGCAAAGGCGCGTTCTTGAATATCGTAGGCAGCCTGCAAGCGCCCTTGAGCCACCAGCGTTTCCGACTGATGGCAGAACGACCACAGCAGCAGCTGATGATCCTCACGCTGACGTGCCAGACGCTCCACCTCGCGCACCCGCTGCAGCGACTCATCCAGATAGCCCAGCACAAAGCGCGCCTCGCTCAAAATGGCGGTCGCGGTCAGCGGTGTGGAGGCTAAATAGCGGGCGGGCACGGCCAGCGCCTGTTCGGCGAGCGGAGCGGCACGCTCGGCGTTGCCTTGATTGATCGCTAACTGGGCACGCAGGGTGGCAAACTCCGCACCCAACACCTGCCACTCGGACACCTCAAGCTGCGCTTCGATCCAGCTAATCACCCGTGCGGTGATATCAAACTGAAACTGCGCGTGGGATACCCAGCCGTAAAGCAGCACCAGCTCTGGGCGTGTCGAGATTTGCGGCTCCCCCAGCAACCCAAGCCCTTGAGCCAGCAGCGCGTAGGCCCCGCTGGCAAGCAGTGCAGGCCCTTGAGAAACCAGCAGGCTAGCCACATCGCCAGGCGATTCGGCCAAAATGGCTTGTCGCAGCGCCATTACCGGGTCGTTGAGTGCTAGCCAGGCTTGGCTGGCCCGCTGGTGCAGCGTGCGCTGGGTGGCCAAGCTTAGCTCGTGACGGCGGTGGCGCAGGTACTCACCAAACAGCCGTTGAAAGCGGTACCACTGAGCGTGAGGGTCGGGCCGCTCGATAAATAGCCCCGCCTGTTCAAAGGCTTCCAACCGCTGGGTAAGCCGCTCGCCCTCCAGTAGCGCGCCATCAATTCAGGGGTAAAGCGCTCCAGCACCCCAAGCTGCAGCAGGAGTTCACGCTCTTCAGGGGGCAGCGCCTCGGCCAGCCGTTCATCGAACCACGCCACGAAATCGGGATGACCGCCGTTTAGCCGCTCGACCAGCGCATCGAATCCCGCGCGGGTCGTCGTACGCTCCACCAGCCAGTTCAGGGCCATCACCCAGCCGCCGCTTCGACGCAGCGCCCGCTCCAGGCTCACCCGAGTAGGCGGAAAACTGAGCTGCTCGGCGCAGAGAGTTTGCGCCTCTTCGCTATCGAAGGCCAGGGCGCTAAGGTCGATCTCTTCAAGCTCGCCGCGTAACCGCAGGCTGGCAAGGCCCAACGCAGGGCGGGAGCGGCTGGCCAGCGTTAAGGTCAGCCAGGGTGGCTGGTGGCGTAGCCAGTGGGCCAGCCCGGCTAAAATATCGGGATGGGTAAGGTGTTCGAACTCATCCAAGACCAGCCGACAAGCGGCTCGCTGCTTTGGCAGCTCGCCCAGCCAGCGCTCTAGCTGCTCCACGCAGTCCGCCGCCTCGGACAAAGGCGACAGCAGCGCATCCTCACGTAACAGCGTATCGATGGCGGCCTGCCAGTAGCGCAAAAAACGCTCGGGCTGATTATCGCGCTGGTCCAGGCGCAGCCAGGCGGCGTCTTGTTCCAGAGCCGGTAGCCGTTCCGCCAGCAGCGTGGTTTTGCCATACCCCGAAGGCGCTTGCACGACCAGCAAGCGTATCCGCTCGTTCAACGCGAAGAAATCGTTCAGGCGCGGCCTTGCCACGACGCTCAGTGGCAGCGGCGGTGCTTTTAGCTTTTCTTGAAGCAGCGGCATGGCCCTCTCCTTTCACTACCCAAAACCTAGCCTAGTAAACCTAGGCTAATAAAAAGCCCGCGACGAATCGCGGGCAATCAGCATTGGTGAAACAAACGTATCAATAACAGCCTTGCTAGTGAGTGGTTCGCCCTTAGAACCATACCTCGGTTTGTACGCCGAAGGTGAACTCACCGCCAGTAAAGCCATCGCTGCCAAGTAGTGAATTCCCACCGTAACTGTTCAGGCTCTCATCCCAGTCGCTATAGGAGTGAACAGACGAATTTCAGGACGCTTCCAGAACCCGCCAACTTCCGGCTTGAAGGTCGGGGCGATGGTGAACTTCATGTAGTCGCCATCGACAGCGTTGCGGTCGCTGTAGCCCTGCGGTTTGAAATCCATCCACTGGTAGCTGGCTTCGTACTGCATTTCAAAGTTCTGGTTAATCTCGTTCGCCAGACGAACGTTCAGGGTCGCCCAGTCGTAGCTGTCACCGCTAGCAAAACGGTCATCGCTGGTTTCCGCCAGAATGGCGGGAGCAATGCGCCACTTCGGAGCAACATAGGTTGTACCGTAAACGGCCAGACGCGTCGTGGAGGCATCGTCGGTTAGATCACCATTGCTACCGAGCTCCTTCACTTCGGCACCCAAGCCTTGGCCATGCAGAACCGCCGCTTTGAAGTTACCTTCACCCAAGCCGAAGAAGCTGTCGCCGTGTTAGGCCACCATGGTATGAAAGCCATTCTCGGCTGCTTCCTGCCCAGCGCCAATATTACGGGTGTCGTTATCGGCGGCGGACATGCCGTTAACCATCCACTGCCAATTACCGAAGTAATTGTTGGAGGTCAGGATCAAGTTATCGGTATCGTCTTTGAGGCCTGGGTTTTCGCTACTAACCACATCAAAGTCGGCGAAACTGCGTCCATAGATTGATAGGTTAGAGGTCCAGTTATCGGCTAGTTGCATATCATAGATACCGCCACCGGTACCGGCGAGGAAGACTACATCGCTATCGAACCAGTGGATGTCGAAGTTATCCCGGTCGAAGCGCTTACCCGCCCAGATGGAGGCATTTTCGAAGGCCCCGGTGAAGCTGGGCAGGTCGCTGAACTCGGCATAGGCCTGACGGACGTTGAGCTGGGACTCATCTCCCGTCCAGTCGTTGCTGGTATTGACACTGTCCGCAATCATCGTGGTGTAGCGGGCTTTTGCACCGTTATCAAACTGCATCCGGTAGTTCAGGATGGCTTCAGAGTAGGTGTCCGGCTCGTTACCCAAACGCCCCACTGCGCCGCCATTACCACCGGCGGGCGTTAGGTACGGGCCGCCCGGTGCGCTTTTGCCATCTTCACCGATCAACAGGCCAGAACGAGCATACACGTTGAACGAGAAGCCCTCTTCGCCGCTGGCCTGGCGTTCGACGCGGGCCAGGCGCTCTTCGATATCGGCATCGGTAGTTGCCGCTGCTGGCGCGCTTGAAGCAGGCGCAGCACCGCGCCCCTGCTCAGCTAACTCCGCGCGGCGCTCGGCAGCCTCAGCCCGCTGCTCGGCGGCCGCAATGCGCGCTTCTAGCTCGGCAAAGCGCTCTTCCATCGTCGTGTCGGCGTTGGCAACACCGCAAAGTCCGAGGCTGGCAGTGGCAACGGCGATGGCTAATGGTGTCTTGAATGTCATTTTGTGCATTGTTTTAAATCCTATTTTTGTTCTGATCGTGACGCTGGCTCCAGGCACCGCCTTCCCTTGAATAATGTTGCAAAGCAACTTCTATTTTGAGCCGAAGAGCGACAGCCACTAAAACTTAATCGATTAAGAGCTAGTAAACCAACAAGCTTTTACTAATTATCGACCAATGTCTAAAGCACTATTTATCTTAGAGAAACCGAATTGAAATAGATTAGACAAAAGTCTCTATTGAACTTCACGACGACAGACGGCTAACTGGCAGCGTACTTAATCGTTTAAGTAGGCGCTACAAGCGCTCTGATCCCCCATCACCCACAACAATAAACGCCGAGGAACGCCGTAATGAAAAAGACACTACTCACTTCAGCTATCGCTTTGGCCAGTCTTGCCAGTGCCACCGGGTCTGCCCAAGCGGCCGAACTGACGATCTCCTGTGGTGCGGTTGGCGCAGAGTTGACCCTTTGCCAAGAAGGCGTACGCGCTTGGGAAGAGAAAACCGGCCACAGCGTCGATGTGGTTTCAACGCCCAACTCGTCCACCGAGCGCCTATCTCTCTATCAACAAATTCTCTCCGCCAACTCCAGCGATATCGACGTCATGCAAATCGACGTGGTGTGGCCCGGCCTGTTGGCCAATCACCTGCTCGATCTTCGCGAGGTATTGGGCGACAACGCAGCCGACGGCCACTTCGAAACGATCGTGGTCAACAACACCATCGATGACCGGCTGGTCGCCATGCCCTGGTTTACCGATGCAGGCGTGCTTTACTACCGGGAAGACCTGCTGGAAAAGCACGGTCATGACGTTCCGACCACCTGGCAGGCACTCACCGACACTGCGCGCGATATTCAAAACGCCGAGCGTGAAGCGGGCAACGACCGTATGCAAGGCTTCGTATTCCAAGGGCGCGCCTATGAAGGGCTGACCGTCAACGCCTTGGAATGGGTCGCCAGCTTTGGCGGCGGTACCGTGGTCGATAACGACGGCGAAGTGACCATCAACAACGAGCGCGCTGCCCAAGCGTTGGATCTCGCTGCCTCTTGGATCGGTGACATCTCCCCGGAAGGCGTGCTGAACTACACCGAAGAAGAAGCACGGGGTGTTTTCCAGGGCGGCAATGCCGTCTTCATGCGCAACTGGCCCTACGCGTGGTCACTGGCCCAGAGTGACGATAGCGACGTACGCGGCAAAGTAGGCGTCGTGCAGCTGCCTGCTGGCGGTGAAGAGGGCCAAAGCGCTGCGGGCCTGGGCGGCTGGAACCTGGCCGTGTCGCGCTACAGCGAGCATCCTGACATTGCGGCGGATTTGGTGGCTTACCTGACCGGTGAAGAAGAGCAGAAACGTCGCGCCATTCAGGCGTCCTACAACCCCACCATCGATGCGCTCTACCAGGACCAGGAAGTACTGGAAGCGGTGCCCTTCTTCGGCACGCTCTACGACACCTTCACGAGTGCGGTTGCCCGCCCCTCTGCACCTACCGGCGGTGCCTATGGCCGGGTCAGCAACGCCTTCTTTAGCACCTCTCATGACGTGCTGTCCGGCACCAAAGATGGCGCTCAAGCCGTCGCTGACCTTGAAGGCGAATTGCTGCGCCTGAAGCGTCGCAACTGGTAAACGCGGAGACACCTATGTCGAGCTCTTCTCACCACTCTCACCAAAACGCGCCCCTCGGGGCGCGTTCCGCCACGCCAGCGCGGCGGCAACGGGGTACCAAGGTCCGCCGCCAACGCGTCAAGGCGGCGTGGCTGTTCTTAGCCCCCATGCTGATTGCCCTCACGCTGGTGGCGGGCTGGCCGTTACTTCGCACCTTCTTTCTCAGCTTTACCGATGCGTCGCTGTCCGATTTAGGCGCCGCAAACCTGATTGGCTTTGAAAACTATCTGGTTTACGACAACGGCCGCTGGTTTGGCGTGCTAGCCGACCCGGTATGGTGGCAGTCCGTGTGGAACACGGTCTACTTCTCGGTCGTTTCCGTTTCGCTGGAAGTAGTGTTTGGCGTCATCGTGGCGCTGATTCTGAACGCAGAATTTAAAGGCCGTGTGATTGTTCGTGCGGCGGTCCTCATCCCTTGGGCCATCCCCACCATTGTCTCAGCCCAGATGTGGGCGTGGATGCTGAATGATCAGTTCGGCATCATCAACCACCTGCTGATGGTGGTTGGCATTATTGATAATCCCATCGCCTGGACAGCCAGCGCCACCTACTCCATGTGGGCGGTCATTATGGTTGACGTTTGGAAGACCATTCCTTTCGTCGCGCTGCTGGTGTTAGCCGCGCTGCAGATGCTGCCTAAAGATTGCTATGAAGCTGCTGAGGTGGATGGCATTCACCCCGTGCGCGTGTTCTTCAAGGTTACGCTGCCACTGATCACACCCGCGCTGATGGTGGCGGTAATCTTCCGCCTGCTGGATGCCCTGCGGGTCTTCGACGTGATCTATGTATTGACCTCCAACTCCACCAGCACGATGTCGATGTCGGTGTATGCGCGCCAGCAGCTCGTCGAATTCCAGGACGTCGGCTATGGCAGTGCGGCCTCTACGCTGCTGTTCCTGATCATCGCGCTGGCCACCGTGGCTTATCTCTACCTTGGCCGCAAACAGATTCAATTGGGAGGTGACTGATGAACAGCCGCCAGTTCGCCAAAATTGCTAAACGCGTTGGTTTTTGGGCACTGATTGCCGTCATTATGGTGTATGCAGTGTTCCCGTTTTACTACGCGGTGATCACCTCGCTCAAACCCTCTAGCGACCTGTTCCGCGTGGAGCTATGGCCCTCGAACTGGAACCTGGACAACTACGCGCAAATCTTTAGCCAATCGAGCTTTGTGCGAGCGATTTTCAACTCCATCATCGTCGCCTTTAGCGTAGTGTTTATCGCCCTGCTGCTGGGTATCACCGCCTCTTATGCGCTTGGGCGGGTACGCTTTCGGGGCCGTTCGACGGTGCTGCTGGTCATTCTGGGCGTTTCGATGTTCCCTCAAGTGGCCGTGCTCTCTGGGCTGTTCGAGGTAATTCGCGCGCTGAATCTATATAACAACCCCGCAGGCCTGATCCTCAGTTACACCATCTTTACGCTGCCCTTCACGGTGTGGGTGCTCACCACCTTTATGAAGCAGCTGCCCATGGAGCTGGAAGAGGCGGCGATCATGGATGGCGCCACGCCCTGGGTGACCATCACCAAGGTATTTCTGCCGCTGATGTGGCCGGCCATGGCCACCACCGGGCTGCTGGCGTTTATCGCCGCCTGGAACGAATTTCTATTCGCCCTGACCTTCACCCTCACCGATGCCCAACGCACGGTGCCGGTAGCTATCGCGCTACTGTCCGGCGGTAGCGCTTACGAACTGCCCTGGGGGCCGATTATGGCCGCCTCCGTTGTGGTAACCGTGCCGCTGGTGATTTTGGTCATTATTTTCCAGCGCCGCATTGTTTCCGGCCTAACGGCGGGTGCCGTGAAGGGCTAAGCCCCTGCGCAATAACGCCTCTATGAATTCGCTGATAAACCTCAGCAACCGTTTTTAAGGAACACAGTAATGCAAGACAACATGATGTGGTGGCGCGGCGGTGTAATCTATCAAATTTACCCGCGCAGCTTTTTAGATAGCCGTGGCGACGGCGTAGGCGATCTGAACGGCATCACCGAAAAGCTGGATTACGTGGCTTCCCTCAACGTGGACGGCATCTGGCTATCGCCCTTTTTCACCTCGCCGATGCTCGACTTTGGCTATGACGTGAGTGACTACCGCGACGTAGACCCGATGTTCGGCACCCTGGACGACTTCAAGGCGCTGCTGGAAAAAGCTCACTCGCTGGGCTTGAAAGTGATGATCGATCAGGTGATCAGCCATACCTCCGATCAGCACCCCTGGTTCCAGGAGAGCCGCCAGGATCGCACCAATCCTAAAGCCGACTGGTTCGTATGGGCCGACCCGAAACTCGACGGCACGCCGCCCAACAACTGGCTGTCGATTTTTGGCGGCTCGGCGTGGACCTTCGACTCCCGGCGCCAGCAGTACTATCTGCACAACTTCCTGACCAGCCAGCCGGACGTCAACTTCCACAACCCGGAAGCGCGTCAGGCACAGCTCGACAACATGCGTTTCTGGCTGGATTTGGGTGTCGACGGTTTCCGCTTGGATACGGTCAACTTCTACTTCCACGATGCCGAGCTGCGGGACAACCCGCCGGTGACCAAAGGCGAAGCCAAAACCCTGGGCGCCCCGGAAGCCAACCCCTATACCTGGCAGCGCCATGTCTACGACCTCAGCCGCCCGGAAAACCTGGACTTCCTCAAAGACCTCCGTGCGCTGATGGATGAGTACCCCGGCACCACCACCGTAGGTGAAATTGGCGACGATAACCCGCTAGAGCGCATGGCCGAGTACACCGCCGGTGGCGATAAGCTGCACATGGCGTACACCTTCGACCTGCTCAACATGCCCCACTCCGCGAGCTACCTGCGCGAAGTGATTGAACGCTTCCAGCGCTTAGCAGGCGACGCTTGGCCCTGCTGGGCAACCTCCAACCACGATGTGGTGCGTAGCGCGACTCGCTGGGGGGCTGACGAAGACCCCAACGCCTACCCGAAAGTGATGCTGGCCATGCTGTTCTCACTGCGCGGCAGTGTGTGCCTGTACCAAGGCGAAGAGCTGGGCCTGCCGGAAGCGGACGTGCCCTTCGAGCGCATTCAAGACCCCTACGGCAAAGTGCTGTGGCCTGAGTTTAAAGGCCGCGACGGCTGCCGCACGCCCATGCCGTGGACCGACGGCGAACAGGGCGGCTTCTCTCCGGTGGAACCGTGGCTGCCCATGGAAGCTCGTCACTTGGATTTGGCGGTGAGCCGCCAGCAGGATGACCCCAACGCCACGCTCAACACCGTACGCGCCCTGCTAGCGTTCCGCCGCAGCCAACCGGCCATGTTCGATGGCGACTTGGCACTGGTAGACGTTGGCGAGGAGCTACTTGGCTTTACCCGTCAAAAAGGCGACGAGACCCTGCTGTGCGTGTTCAACCTGACCGGGCAAGAGCAGCAAACCACCCTGCCTGTGGAGGTCGCCAGCGACTTGCCGGTCGCCCACTTTACCGCCACGCGAGACGGCAGCACGCTCACGCTGCCCGCGTACCAAGCCGCCTTTATGCAGGTTGCCTAAACGCCGCCCATAACAGTTAATAACGATAGCCGACCCGCTCCGATCGAGGTCGGCAAGGAGTTACCATGGCAAGTGTTACGCTTGAAAAGGTCAATAAGGTATTTGGCCGCGATCACATCATCAAAGACGTTGATCTTTCCATTGGCGACGGTGAGTTTGTCGTATTTGTTGGCCCCTCCGGCTGCGGTAAATCCACGCTGCTGCGCTTAATCGCCGGTCTTGAATCAATCACCGATGGCGACCTGAATATTGGCGGCACCGTGGTCAACGACTTACCGCCTCGTGAACGCGGCGTAGGCATGGTGTTTCAGTCCTACGCGCTCTACCCGCACATGACCGTTTACGACAATATGGCGTTTGGTCTTAAGCTGGCCAACACCGCCAAAGAGACCGTTCACGAGCGGGTGATGAGCACGGCAAAAATCCTGCAGTTGGAAGAGCTTTTACACCGTAAGCCCAAAGCCCTCTCTGGCGGCCAGCGCCAGCGGGTGGCGATGGGCCGTGCCATGGCGCGGGAGCCGCGCATTCTGCTGTTTGACGAGCCGCTCTCCAACCTGGATGCCTCGCTGCGGGTGCAGATGCGTAACGAGATCGCCCGCCTGCACAACCGTCTCGGCTCTACCATGATTTACGTCACCCACGATCAGGTCGAAGCCATGACCCTGGCGGATAAAATCGTGGTGCTAAACCGCGGTCATATCGAGCAAGTGGGCAGCCCTCACGAGCTGTACCAGCGTCCGGCCACCAAGTTCGTCGCCGGCTTTATTGGCTCGCCCACCATGAACTTTATGCCCGCCGAGCTACTGAGCGGCACCGCCGACGGCTGCCGAGTGAAAGCGGCGGGAGTGGGAGAAGTATCATTGCCCCAAGCGGGCGACGCTTACTCGAAAGGCACCTCGCTCACACTTGGCGTGCGCCCCGAGCACCTTCGCCTGGAAGCGCCTCAGGGCGATAACTGCTTTGATATCGTCAACGTTGAATACCTGGGTAACGAAGTCTACGTGTATCTGGAGCCGAAAGAGGGCTCTACCTTGCTGATCCATCGCAGCGAAGCGCCCAGCCAGTGGCAAGAGGGCCAGCAGGTATCGCTGGTACCGGATACCGAGCATGTACATCTGTTCGACGAAAGCGGGGCCGCGTTAATCCTCTCTGCTACACGCACAGCAGCTTAAATACTGCTAGAAAGCCCCATCACGGCCTTGGCTGGGTGAAACGTCTTCCCAAAGAGTGTAGTCGTCACACCATCAAGGCCGTTATTCTTGTGCACTACAAGTTAATAATTAGCCTGCGCTGTATATGTGTCAGGCACGCACCCTCTCCGCTAACGTTCTTCACCTGTTTAGGAAGCACCGTGACCGCCCCTCGCCGAATGACCCTAAAGGATCTTGCGCTCGAACTCGGCGTCTCAACCGCGACGATTTCCAACGCCTTTAACCGACCCGACCAGCTCTCCCCGCTACTGCGCGACCGCATTCTTAAGGAAGCTAAGCGGCTGGGGTATAGTGGACCCGACGCCAAAGCACGCAGCCTGCGCACCGGACGCTCCAGCATCGTGGCGGTGATTCTGGCCGAAAGCCTGACTTACAGCCTGAACGATGCCGTGGCCAGTGAGTTTCTCTCTGGCGTGGCTGAAGTGCTGGATGCCCACGGCCATACCATGCTGTTATTACCGGGCCGAGGCCATGCTTCCCAGCCACCCGGCTCGGCTAATATCGCCGATGGATTTATCGTTTACGGGCTGATGCCCAACAATAAACTGCTGAACGAACTGTCCTCTCAACGCCCTTTGGTGTCGGTAGACTTCGATATCGACGGCAGCCCTACCGTGCACATCGATGATCGTGATGCCAGCTACGCGATGGCAACCCATGCGCTTAAGCAGCGCCCTCTTCGGCCTGCCATTATCAACCTGCGTTTAACTAAAGAGCACTGCAATGGCCGGGTGACCAAAGAGCACACGATGCTGCCCGACAGCAGCACGATAAGCCGTGCGCGCCTGGCCGGTTTTCATGCCGCGCTCACTGAGCATGGCTTTGATACCGAACAGGTTCCGCTGTGGAATATTGAAGAGAACGTGTTTGACGTGTGCTCGCCGGTGATTACCGAGATCATCGATCTGCCCGCTGAGCAGCGTCCAGATCTACTACTATGCATGTCAGACCGAATTGCACTCACTGCGCTAACGCTAGCAGAGCAGCGAGGCATTCACGTCCCAGGGGAGTTACGAATTACCGGCTTTGACGGCATTGCCGAAGGGCAGTACCGGGCGCCACGTTTAACCACCGTACGCCAGGACAGCGCAGGTAAAGGACGTGTGGCAGCCAAAATGATTTTAGGCCGAATACCAAAAACCCAGCAGCTGCTCAAAACCGAGCTGCTGCTGGGCGATACCTGCCCTTAAAGATCAAACAGGAGTTATTTGGCGGTTTTCTGCATGGCGATGGCGGTATCCAACATACGGTTGGAGAAGCCCCACTCGTTGTCGTACCACGCCATGATCTTCACCAGACGACCATTAACGCGAGTATGGTTAGCGTCAAAGGTAGACGAGTGCGCATCGTGATTGAAGTCGATAGACACCAGCGGCTGGGCGTTGACGGCCAAGACCGGGGAGTTTGCGGCGGCTTTCTCGACAATCGCGTTGATCTCTTCTTTGGTGGTATCACGACCCGCAGTAAAGGTTAGATCCACCAGAGAAACGTTGATCACCGGCACGCGCACGGCCAGGCCATCGAACTTACCCGCTAGCTCCGGCAGTACCAAACCCACGGCTGCCGCCGCGCCGGTTTTGGTCGGAATCATGGAGTGGGTGGCACTACGCGCACGGTAGGGGTCGGAGTGATACACATCCGACAGGTTCTGGTCGTTGGTGTAAGCGTGAACGGTAGTCATCAGGCCGTTTTCGATACCGACTGCATCGTTCAGCGCTTTAGCGACCGGAGCCAAGCAGTTGGTGGTGCAGGAAGCATTTGATACCACGGTGTGCTCGGCGGTCAAAATGTCGTCATTCACACCGTAAACGATAGTGGCATCCGCATCCGGGCTAGGCGCAGAAATCAGTACGCGCTTTGCGCCTGCAGCAATATGCTTGGCCGCCGCTTCGCGCTTGGTAAACAGACCGGTACACTCCATGACGAGGTCAATATTCATAGAGGCCCAGGGCAGGTTGGCCGGATCGCGCTCAGAAGAGATCACAATACGATCCCCATCCACGCTGATGCTCTCTGCATCGTGCTCGACCGCAAATGGGAAATGGCCGTGAACGGTATCGTGGCGCAGCAGATGGGAGTTTAGGGAAGGGTCGCCCAGATCGTTAATCGCAACCACCTGAACGCGATCACGGTAGCCATTTTCGTACAGCGCACGCAGTACGTTACGGCCAATCCGTCCAAATCCGTTAATGGCAACTCTTATTGTCATGGTAGCACCTCAATCAAGCAGTGGTCGTAGATGGCGTATCCAGTAAAAAAATTACTAAAAATACGTATTTAGTCACCTATAGGCCGATTAAAACCTGCCATAACCGCCCCTAAAGGCTAATAACTATCCAATATGTAGTAAAATTACTATATAAAGGCTATCGTAGTCCAATACTTAATCAACGATTCATCAGCCCTTTTTATAGTCTATGTTCAGCCCACGCTGCTCATTAGGAGTACCACTATGACACGCGCAACGTCCCCAACCCCCCTTCGTCGTACCAAAATCGTCGCCACGCTTGGCCCAGCCAGTGACCGCCCCGGGGTGTTGGAAGCCATGCTAAAAGCGGGCGTTGACGTGGTGCGGCTGAATTTCTCCCACGGCTCTGCTGATGATCATCGCCGCCGCCTCACCGAAGTACGCGAGATTGCTCAGCGCTTAGGCCGCAGCGTAGCGGCACTGGGCGACTTGCAAGGCCCTAAAATTCGCATTTCCCGCTTCAAAGAAGGCGCTATCCACTTAGACATCGGCCAAGCGTTTGTGCTCGATATGGCCATGGATGCTAATAGCGGCACCACCGAACGGGTTGGCTGCGACTACAAAGCGCTGGTAGATGACGTTTCACCCGGCGACCGCCTGCTGCTGGATGACGGCCGCGTCGTGCTGAACGTCACGTCTATCGTTGGGCAAGAAGTTCACACCCGAGTTCACGTGGGTGGCAAACTGTCCAACAATAAAGGCATCAACAAGCAAGGCGGCGGCCTTTCCGCCCCAGCGCTGACCGATAAGGATAAAGAAGACCTGAAAACCGCCATCGAGATTGGTGTGGATTACCTCGCCGTTTCGTTCCCACGCAGCGCCGCCGACATGCAGGAAGCGCGTGCTCTACTGGGCGACGAGGGCAAAGAGATCGGGCTGGTGGCGAAATTGGAGCGTGCCGAGGCCGTTGCCAACGACGAAACTCTAGACGCCATCATCGAAGCGTCAGAAGCAGTCATGGTCGCTCGTGGCGACCTGGGCGTAGAGATTGGCGATGAGGCGCTGATCGGCACGCAAAAGCGCATTATCAAGCATGCCCGTTCGCTGAATCGCGCGGTGATCACCGCCACCCAAATGATGGAGTCGATGATAGAGTCGCCGCTGCCTACGCGTGCCGAAGTGTTCGACGTGGCCAATGCCGTGCTGGATGCCACCGATGCGGTGATGCTCTCTGCGGAAACGGCGGCAGGCGACTACCCGGTGGAAACCATTGAAGCCATGGACCGCGTCTGCCTGGGTGCCGAGCGGGAGCGCATTGCTCAAGCCTCCGGCCACCGCATCCATGAAGGCTTCGAGCGGATCGATGAAACCATCGCACTCTCCGCTATGTACGCCGCCAACCATCTGACCGGCGTACGCGCCATTGCCTGCATGACCTCCACCGGCTACACGCCGCTGATTGCCTCGCGCATTCGGTCGGGCCTGCCAATCGTAGGCTTGGCCCATAGCCCCATCGCCCAGCGGCGCATGGCGCTTTACCGCGGCGTGGTCTCGCTTCCATTCGATACCACGCACATGGAGCCGACCGAAGTGAACCAGGAAGCCATCAAGCTGCTGAAGGCCCATGGATTGGCACGCCCAGGCGAGCATGTCATTCTTACTCGCGGCGACCACATGAATGCCCACGGCGGCACCAACACCATGAAAGTACTGGCCGTTGACGCCGAGTAACTAACCGCCTCGCCGCACTATCAATAATAAGCGAATGACCAGGAGAGCCATGCCATGAACGATGCCCGCCCACCCCGCCAAGCCGTGCGCACGCTGCAACCGCGCAAGCGTATTGCGCTGATTGCCCACGATGGCAAAAAAACCGAGATGCTGGAGTGGGCGACGCGCTGGCAAGACACACTCAGCCAGCACACGCTGATTGGCACAGGCACTACCGCCGGGCGGCTGAAAACCGCCCTGGGGCTAGAAGTGGAAGGCTTAATGAGCGGGCCGCTAGGCGGCGACCAGCAGATCGGGGCGCGTATCGCCGAGCAGCAGCTCGACGTGCTGATCTTCTTTTGGGACCCCTTTGCACCGCAGCCCCACGACCCGGACGTGAAAGCGCTGCTGCGTTTAGCGGCGCTATGGAACGTGCCGGTAGCGTGTAATGCGGCAAGTGCCGACTTTCTGCTCTCCTCGCCCTACTTGGCCGAACGCTACGATATGTCGATTCCAGACGCGAATGCCTGGGCAAAGGCCCGCACGGTATAATAGGCACGCACGGTATAGCCGCGCGCACCTCTTACTTAGCGAGTACGCAGGTGGCGTGCCACCACCTGCTGCCCGCATTGGTAGCTTCCATTCATCGCGCCCAGCGCGCACTGAAGCGTCAGCTCGGCGATGCGGTCATAATCCTGCAGCGCCGAATTAACCGGCTGGGGCAGAAAATCTAACAGGCGGTGGTCACCAAAAGTGGCTAACCGCAGCGTCTCTGGCAGCCCGCCCTGGGCAAGCAGTTCATCAAACACACCTTCCATCAGCGCGTAGGAGGCCGTGACCAGCGCATCTACCTCGCCTGCAGCAAAGAGCTGTTGCGCCAGTTCAACGCCCACATCCCGCTCGTAGCGCCCACCGCTAAAGGTAACGGCTTCAACCCCCGTCCCTTCCAGCGCGGCAAAAAAGCCCGCACGCCGCTCACGACTCACCGAGAGTTCGGGCATGGCATCCAACCAGGCAATGCGCCGTGTTGAACTCGTCATCACCGAGCGCGTCAGCGCGTAAGCCGCCTTTTGGTCATTGCTCACCACGCTGGCAAAACGCTCGGGGGTCAGGCCACGGTCCATCCCAACGACGCTCCAGCCTTCGTCGGCCAAATCCGTATAAAAGGTGTCGTTTTCCGGCAGGCAGCTGGCGGTAATCAGCACCTCACAGCGCTGGGCACGCAGCGCCAAGGCCAGCGTGCGCTCACTATCCGCGCAGTCATCGGAACTCACCACCAACAGCTGGTAGCCGCGCTCGCGAGCACCGCGTTCCAGGCGTTTGGCGAGGCGCGCGTAGCTGATGTTTTCCAAATCCGGCACGATCAAACCGATCAACCGGCTAGCGCCCCGGCGCAGCGCGGCTGCCTGGGGGTCAATGTGATAGCGGTGCTGACGCACCACAGCCATCACTTTATCGATGGTAGCTGAACTAATGCGCCGCTGTTCAGCCTGGCCGTTGATTACATAGCTTGCCGTGGTGCGCGAAACCCCGGCGAGCCGGGCAATATCGGCAAGTGTCATGCTGGTTTCTCCCTAAATGAAGACGGCAGTTTAGCAGCCGTTTTACCCTCTTCAGACAAAAGTCTAAAGAAACAACCCTTGTGCCAAAAAGTGAATCGATTCAGCATAGCCAACTAACCACAGGTGACACGATTCATCCAGCTAACCTTAACGATCTACGACTAACGTTTTATGCGCGCACTTTCGCCGCCAATCGCAGACGTTGCCGTTGCCTGACCGCGTTTACAGGAGACCCCTATGTTGACACTCGGCCCCGATGACATCTTGCTCGACCGCCACGCGGACAACTGGCAAGCTGCGCTCGACAGCGCCGCCAACGCTCTGGCAGAGGCTGGCTTGGTTGCGGCCGAGTATCGCGATGGCCTCCACGCCCGCGAAGCGCAGTCCTCAACGTACCTAGGCAACGCCATTGCCATTCCCCACGGCACTCCAGAAAGCCGCCATCACGTCAAACGTACCGGCGTACGGGTGCTGCAGTTCCCTAAAGGGGTGCAGTGGCACGACGGCCACACCGTACATGTGCTGGTCACCATTGCGGCACAAAACGACGAGCACCTAGATATTCTGCGCCAGCTACCCACGTTCTCGACCGCGACGGCGTAGCAACCGAATTAGCCCGCGCCAGCTCCGCCGCCGATGTTGCGCGCCTGCTCTCGAAGCCGTCATTAGCACCGCGCCTGGATGCCGATACGCTGTGTGTTAACTTCCCCGCCCGCGACCCGCAGGAACTGGCCCTGGCGGCGGCAGCGCGGCTGCGTCAAAGCGGCTGCGTGGATAACGGCTTTATTAGTGCCGTGGCGAGCGCCCAGCCCCAGTGGTTGGGTAAAGGCTTATGGCTTTCAAGCCACGCCCAAGGGGTCAACCAGCCCGCACTAGGCGTGGCAACGCCCGCCGATAGCACCATCGAGCATGGCGGTCATCCGGTTCATGCGCTGTTCTGCTTGGCCGCCAGCGGCGATGCCCACCGGCCGCTGCTCGAACAGTTGATGGCGGTACTAGAGAACGGCGAAAGCGACAGCTTTGTGGGCAAAAATAGCGCCCAACTGCTGGCAGCGCTGGCCGGTGAAACCGCCAGCACCCAAACCCGCCGCGTGCGCGTTCTGAACCCCCACGGCCTGCACGCCCGCCCGGCCAAACAGCTGGTACAGATCGCTCGTGCCCAGCCCATGCCCATCAACGTACGCCTGGAAGAGGGCAGCGCCACTACCGTCTCCGCCGCCAGCTTGACCAAAGTGATTGGCCTGGGTGCACGCCGTGGCCAATGGCTGATTTTCTCCGCCGAGGGCGAACAGGCAAATGCCGCGTTAGACGCCATTGCCGCCGCCGTCGAGAGTGGCTTGGGTGAGAAAGTCACGCCCTTCGATGGCGGTCGCGACGCGGCCCCAGCCGCTAGCACCAGTAAGCCCGCCGTCGAACCACTCGCTGCCGATACGCCCCATTCTGGCGTTGCCGCTTCGCCGGGTTTGGCGATTGCCCCGGTGTTCGTCATTCGCCCGATGCAGTTCGACTATCCTGAGCACGCCAATCAGCCCGACGACGAGATCGCCCGCCTGGAGGCAGCGCTAAAAGAAGGGGCTGCCCAGCTTCAGGCGCTGGTACACAAAGCCCCCGGCGGCGAAGTGGCCGACATTCTCTCCATGCACGAAGAGATGCTCGACGACCCCGAACTGCACCAGGCGGCGATTGACGCCATTCGCGAAGGCCGCTCAGCGGAAGCGGGCTGGTGGGAAGCTATCGACACCGCCGCCCACGCCCAAGAGATGCTGGCCGACCGGCTGCTGGCCGAACGCGCCGCCGACCTGCGCGATGTCGGCCGCCGCGTGCTCGGCGTGCTTTGCGACGTCAGCCTGCCCGAGCCGCCCGACCACCCCTATATCTTGGTGATGGACGATATCGGCCCCTCCGATGTGGCCCGCTTGGATACCTCCCGCGTGCGTGGCCTGCTGACCGTGCGCGGCGGCGCCACCGCCCACAGCGCGATTTTGGCCCGTGCGCTGGGCATTCCTGCCGTCGTAGGCGCCGGTGAAGCGGTCATGGCGCTACACAACGGCAGCATGATGATTCTGGATGGCGAGCGCGGCCGTGTAACTTCGCAGCCGTCTGAAGAGCGCCTGCGCCGCGCCGAGCAGCAGTTGCTCGACCAGCAGCAGCGTGAAGCGGACGCCTGGGAGCTGCGCTTCGAGCAGGCGCAAACCCGCGACGGCCACCGGGTTGAGGTTGCCGCCAACCTGGGCAACACCGCCCACGCCGCCGATGCGGTAGAGCGCGGCGCGGAAGGGGTCGGCCTGCTGCGCACCGAGTTCCTGTTTATGGCCTACTCCAGCGCGCCGGATCTCGCCACGCAAATCGCCGAATACCGTGAAGCCACCGATGCGCTTAATGGCCGCCCGCTCGTCGCCCGCACCCTGGACGTCGGCGGCGACAAGCCGCTGCCCTACTGGCCGGTGCCCCAGGAAGACAACCCCTTCCTCGGCCTGCGCGGTATTCGCTTAGCGCTGACCCAACCAGAAGTGTTGGAAACCCAGATTCGCGCGCTGCTGATGGCCGCCGTCGGTAAACCGCTACGCATTATGCTGCCGATGGTCAAAGACGTGGCCGAGTTCCGCGCGGCGAAGGCGATTTACGACCGCCTGCTCAACGAGATCTCCCCGCAGCAGCGCGCTACCGATGTACAGCTTGGCGTGATGATCGAAGTCCCTTCCAGCGCTCTGCTAGCACCGACGCTGGCCGCCGAGGTCGACTTCTTCTCAGTCGGTACCAACGACTTAACCCAGTACACCCTCGCGATTGATCGCGGCCACCCAGAGCTATCCGCCCAAGCCGATGGCCTGCACCCAGCGGTACTGCGGTTGATTCAAATGACTGTTGAGGCCGCCCACGCTCACGGCAAATGGGTCGGTGTTTGCGGCGAGCTGGCTTCTGATGCCATGGCCGTACCGGTTCTGGTGGGCTTAGGTGTCGATGAACTCTCCGTCAGCGCACGCCAAATCCCGCTGGTCAAAGCCCGCCTGCGCGAGTTTGATCTTGCCCAAGCCCAGGCCAGCGCCCAGTTAGCGCTGAGCAAAGCCACTAGCGATGAAGTCCGCGACGCCCTGGAGGCCAGCTGATGGCAAGAGTTGTCTGTATTACGCTCAACCCAGCGCTGGATCTCGCCTTCAACCTGGATGCGCTGACGCTGGGGCATGTCAACCGCCCCACCGGCGCGCAGCTGGAAGCCGCAGGTAAAGGTGTGAACGTCGCGCGGGTGTTGGCAAGTTTAGGTCACGAGGTGATCGTCAGCGGCTTCTTGGGCGAAGAGAACGACGCCCCGTTCAGCCTCGCCTTCCCCCGTTACGGCGTTGAAGATGCCTTTGTGCGGGTGCCGGGCAACACGCGCATCAATGCCAAACTGGCCGAGAAGAGCGGTCGGGTGACCGATATCAACAGCCCCGGCATGCCCATTGAAGCCGCCCATCTGGAGGCTTTACGCACCACGTTAAGCGGCCTGTTTGAAGGTAGCGCGCCGCCTGAGGCTGTGGTGATCGCAGGCAGCCTGCCTCCCGGCATCGACCAACCCGCGTTTGGCGAGCTGCTTGCCTTCCTGAAAGGTTTCGGGGTGCCGCTGTGGGTGGATACCAGCGGCCCGGCACTGCTCACGGCGATTGCCGCGCAGCCTGCCGCCGTAAAACCCAACGAAACCGAGCTGGCCGACTGGGCAGGAAGCGCGCTCGATACCGAACAGCAGCGCCAAGCCGCCGCCGAGCGGCTGCACGCCAGCGGCATCGAACACGCGCTGATTTCAGCGGGTGCTGAAGGCGTTTTATGGGTGAGCCAGCACGGCATTTGGCAATCCACGCCACCGACCGTCACTGCCACCAATACCGTTTGCGCGGGCGACACCTTTGTGGCGGGCATGCTGCATGGACTGCTGAGCCAGCATACACCCGTCGATACGCTTCGTTTCGCCACGGCGCTTTCTGCCGAAGCGGTACGCCATGTTGGCGTAGGCACTTCCCACGCCGATGATTTTGACTCACTCCAACAACAGACCCGGGTACGGCGTCTTGACGACACCCACACCGAGGGAGCCACGCGATGAACCTAATCCTGATTACCGCCTGCCCCAGCGGCATGGCGACCACGTTCCTGGCCGCCAAGCGCCTAGAGCAAGCCGCCATGCGGCTGGGCTGGAACGTTCATGTAGAGATGCACGGTGAGATTGCGCCACTGCAAGCCGCCAGCGCCGAGCAGATTGCTAACGCCGATTTGATCGTCGTGGCCGCCGACCACGTACCCGCTCCGGAACGTTTTGAAGGCAAGCGGCTATTCCAGGCCCCCATTGCCAGCGCCCTGCCCGACCCCAGCGCCTTCTTAAGCCAAGCTAAGCGGGAAGCGCCGATCTACAGTGCCCCAGCAGCCACTGCTGCGGCCCCGACTAACAGTGCGGGCGGCAAAAAAATCGTTGCCGTCACCGCCTGCCCCACCGGTGTTGCCCACACCTTTATGGCCGCCGAAGCGCTGGCCGAAGCGGGTAAGGCCATGGGCCACCAGATTCGCGTGGAAACCCAAGGCTCGGTGGGCGCGCAAAACAAACTCACGGAAGCGGAAATCGCCGACGCGGACGTGGTCGTATTGGCCTGCGACATCGAAGTGGACCCGTCACGCTTTGCAGGTAAACGGGTTTATCGCACCTCTACCGGCAACGCGCTGAAAAAGCCGCGCCCGACCCTGGAGGCTGCCTTCACCGATGCCGCTGTTGAAGATGGCACCAGCGCCGCCAGCAGCAGCGCCACCGCCAAAAAAGGCATGAAAGAGAAAGGCGTCTATAAACACCTGCTAACCGGTGTGTCCTTTATGCTGCCCATGGTGGTGGCGGGTGGCTTGTTAATAGCCCTCTCGTTCGTGTTCGGTATCGAAGCGTTCCAGGAAGAAGGCACCCTGGCCGCCGCGCTGATGCAGATTGGTGGCGGCACGGCCTTCGCGTTGATGATTCCCGTTCTGGCAGGTTACATCGCCTACTCCATCGCCGACCGCCCCGGTATTGCCCCCGGCATGATTGGCGGTATGCTCGCCGCCGAGATTGGCTCTGGGTTTATCGGCGGTATTTTGGCCGGTTTCCTGGCGGGCTACGTGGCCCTCGCCGTCACGCGCTACGTGAAACTGCCCTCCAGCGTTGAGTCGCTCAAACCGATTCTGATCATCCCGCTGATTGCCAGCTTGGTCACCGGCCTGACGATGATCTACGTGATTGGCGAGCCGGTGGCTGCCGTGCTGAGCGCGCTCACCAGCTTTTTGGAGTCCATGGGCTCGACCAATGCCGTACTGCTGGGCATTCTGCTCGGGGCCATGATGTGCTTCGACCTGGGTGGACCGGTCAACAAAGCGGCCTACACCTTTGGCGTCGGCCTGCTGGCCTCTGAAACCTACGGCCCAATGGCCGCGATCATGGCCGCCGGCATGGTGCCCGCGATTGGTATGGGCATTGCCAGCTTCGTGGCGCGTAACAAGTTCTCTGCCCCCGAGCGGGAAGCGGGCAAAGCCTCGTTCGTGCTGGGCCTGTGCTTTATCAGTGAAGGCGCGATTCCCTTCGCGGCGAAAGACCCGCTGCGCGTGATTCCCGCCTGTATCGCCGGTGGCGCGGTCACGGGTGCGCTTTCTATGCTGGTGGGTGCCAAGCTGATGGCCCCCCATGGCGGTATCTTCGTGCTGCTGATTCCTAACGCCATTACTCCCGCTCTGCTTTACCTGGGCGCGATTGTGGTGGGCTCATTGATCACCGGTCTGGGCTACGCGTTTATCAAACGTGGCGCTGCCCAAGTAGCCGTTGCCAGCTAAAAGCGGCACACTAAGGGCGAGGCAATCTCGCCCTTTTGTTTTTTAGTCAGACATTCAAAACGACCACCACCCCGCTGTTTTATTAACCATTTTTCGCTAGCTGTTGTTCTCACGCGCGCAATATGTAGTATTTTTACATAAATAACAGCGACGCCAGGGGGTCGGACACGCCCCGTTAGCGATAACGATGTAAAACAGATGTAAAAACAACAGGACCGCCCGTTATGTTTCAACTCACTCGCAGCGTTACTTGGCAGGCCCTAGAGCGCCTGCGCGATAAAACCGCCAATGACCGCATTCGTGACTACTTTACGAATGACCCGCAGCGCTTTGAAAAAATGAGCCTGCGCGTCGGCGGCCTCTTTCTAGATTACTCCAAACATCAGGTGTCGGATGAAGTGCTGGCCAAACTGATTGAGCTAGCCGACCACTCCGCCCTAGTGCAGCGCCGCGCCCAGATGTTCTCTGGCGACATTATCAACGTGACCGAGAACCGTCCGGTACTCCACACCGCGCTACGCCATCTTGGCGATGAGCCGGTGTATGTGGACGGCGAAGATGTGATGCCAGAAATCACCCGCACCCGTGAGCAGATCAAGCTGTTCTCGGAAGCGGTGCGTAGTGGCGAGTGGAAAGGCTATAACGGCCAGCGTATTAAAGACGTGGTCAATATCGGCATTGGCGGCTCGGACCTCGGCCCCAACATGGCGGTGCGTGCGCTGTTGAAGTATCGCCACCCGGAGCTGCACTTCCACTTTGTTTCTAACGTGGACGGCACCCATATTCAGAAAGTGCTCTCACGACTCGACCCGGCCACCACGCTGTTTATCGTCTCTACGAAAACCTTCTCCACCCAGGAAACCCTGCTCAACGCCAAGACTGCGCGGCGCTGGTTCCTGGAGAACGCTGGCGAAGACGCCGACGTGGGCGCGCACTTTATTGCCGCTTCCACCAACCGCAAAGCGGCGATGGAGTTCGGTATTCGCGAAGAGAACGTGTTTGAGTTTTGGGCCTGGGTGGGCGGCCGCTACTCCATGTGGTCGTCCATCGGCTTACCGATTGCGCTCTCGATTGGCTTTGAAGGCTTTATCGAGCTGCTGGAAGGCGCCCATGAGATGGACCGGCACTTTATCGAAGCACCTTTCGCTCAAAACATGCCGGTCCTGATGGCGCTGATCGGCATCTGGTACATCAACTTTATCGGCGCGGAAACCCAGGCCATCGTGCCCTACGACCAAGCGCTGAACCAGTTGCCCTCCTTCCTGCAGCAGTTGGATATGGAGTCTAACGGCAAGTCGGTGGATATTTTCGGCCACCCGGTGAACTACAAAACCGGCCCGATTGTGTGGGGCCAAACCGGCTCCAACGGCCAGCACGCCTTCTTCCAGCTGCTGCACCAGGGCACTCGCTACGTGCCCATCGATTTTATCGCCTCGCTCAAGCCGGAACCGGGCGTGGAAGACCACCACTTCGCCCTGCTGACCAACATGCTGGCCCAAGCCAACGCCTTTATGGAAGGCAGCCAAGGCGACAGCAAAGAGCTTAGCCAGCTCGACCCCTACAGTTGCCCCGGCAACCGCCCCTCCAGCACCCTGCTGCTCGACGAGCTAACGCCGAAAAACCTGGGCGCGCTGATTGCGCTCTACGAGCACAAAGTGTTCGTGCAGGGCGTGATTTGGAACATCAACTCGTTCGACCAGTGGGGCGTACAGCTAGGGAAGCGCATCGCCGGTGAAATCAGCGAGCGCATCGACGCCAACGCCGCCGACTTCGACGCTTCCACCCAGGGGCTTCTGGAGTTAGTACGAGCGCACTTTCCCAGCAGCGCACGCAAAGCCGATAGCGCCGAGCCAGCAAGCAGCGATAAAAAACCGGTGCGGAAGAAGCGATAAAGCAACTATGGCTCACCAGTGCCCCTACTGCTGTGGGGGCACTTTTTTGAGCCTTGGCTTACCTAGCTTCATTTCAAAACTCGGCGGATGAGTAGCAAACATCTGCCTGCTCTTTCCTATAGGGATAAAGGCCTCTCTTTTCGATCATCCTACGCATTATTTTCCCTATAGGGAAAGATCAGCTAGTATATCTGTTTTCATCCAGAAATTTTCCTTATCGGGAAAATGGAGCATGTATGCGTACCCTGCCAGCAACGACGGAAACGCCCCTTCACTCAATTGAATCCGCCAAGAGTCTCGGCCTGTTAATTCGACAAGCCCGCAAACGCCAACATCTGACACTAGAGACGGTGGCAGGACTATGCGGCGTCAGCATTCGTTTTTTAAGTGAACTCGAAAATGGCCGTGATACATGTGGCATAGGAAGAGTATTACGCGTGTTAGAAACACTTGGCATAGAGCTTCTCGCCCAGCCCATGGATAGTGATCTATGACCCCAGACCAGCTTATCGTTTGGCAAAACCATCAGCGAGTAGGTACCCTCTGGCGTGGTTTAGATGGCCGTCTCATGGGCTTTGAATATGACGAAGAGTGGCAAGCTAGCGGACAAGCAATTTCCAATAGCCTTCCTTTAAACCAACGAACATGGCCGCCCGAAACGCTGACCGCCCACCACTGGTTTGGCAACTTGCTGCCAGAAGAGCAGGCGCGCGCTGCTCTTATTCGCCAACTGGGCATTCCTGATGACGACTTCTCACTGCTTGCCGCTATTGGTGGGGATTGCGCCGGAGCACTATCGATTCTGCCGCCTCATCAAACACCAGAACCTTCTAATCGCCATGATTGCGATACGCCCCTTTCACAAGAAAGGCTTAATGAGTGGGCTGCTTTTAAGCAACGCTATGCGCTATTTGCAGAGTCACAACAAGCACCCAAGCCACGTCTTTCACTGGCGGGCGCACAGGACAAAATACCCGTCATCTGGCGTGATGAAACTTTTTATTTGCCTCAAGGCACTGCTCCTTCCTCACATATCGTTAAGTTTGCGGTAGATGGGCGCGACCACGTTATTTTTAACGAACTCTACCTCAATACGCTGGCAGCGCTTGTCGATATTGATTGCCCCTCCACCTCAGTACGTTATGCAGGGCGGTATCCCCTACTGGTTGTAGAGCGTTACGATAGAGCATGGGTAAACGGCTCACTACAGCGCATCCACCAGGAAGATTTATGCCAAGCAATGGGCATGTCACGTACGCAAAAGTATCAAGAGTACGGTGGACCGACACTGGCCGACTGTTTTCACCTTTTACGTGATGTATGTAAGCCTCCTGCACAATCATTACAACAGCTGCTCCGCTGGCAAATTTTTAACGTGCTGGTGGGTAATAGCGATGGCCACGCAAAAAATGTATCACTGCTACAAGATGCAAAAGGCAAATGGCGTATTGCTCCCGCTTACGATTTGATAGGTACCGTTGTTTTAGGGTATGACTCGAGGCTGGCATTCTCTATTGGCTACCAAAACAACGCCATGCAGCTTTTATCTCGTGACTGGAAACTGCTAGCTGAGCAGAGCCAGCTTAGCTATCCGTTTATCAAGCGAGAGATTAAACGTCTACGAGAGTTACTGCTTCGATTTGCCGACTCAAAAGAGATGCAGCAAGCACTGAAAGATGCAGGATTACCCGATAACGCTTGGTTACGCTTGCAACAACAGCGCCACCACATTGTAAAGCAGTGCAAGAAAGCGGCGCTTTGGTAACGTCACCCTTTTGCAAGACACTCGATAATCGAGATGAGCAACCCAATGAATCACCTTCACCAAACCATTCAGCGCTGCCCTCGGGTGGCGGTGTACGGCACGTTAAAGCACGGGCATCGCAATCATCATTGGTTAAACGGCGCAGATATGCTGGGTCAAGACCGTTTAACGGGGATCACACTTTACGACCTTGGCCCCTACCCAGGCGCTAAGCTCACGCCATCCACAGGCGTTGCGGTGGAGGTGTATGCCATTAACGCTGAACAGCTAGCGCGGCTCGACCAGTTAGAGGGCTACTTTCACCACGCGCCAAGCCAAGGCCTCTATAACCGCACGACTCTCCCTACCCAATACGGTGACGCTTGGTGCTACATCTACAACCCAGCCGTTGAGCAAGGGTCGCTGATGGACAGTGGCGAGTGGTAGTCATCACTACGTTATGGTGTCGGCAACACCTAAAGCTAACGCTAGCCCCCGAGCCGCTGCGCGAACTGCTGAAAGCCGTTCTACCCGAACGCGACCACCGCCGTTTAGCCACCATTCCCGCCAACCACCTAGCCCAGCGCCGCCTAACCCCCGGCAACATGCGTACAGCGCTAGACCAACTGGACTTACGAGGGCTGCCCATCCGCTTGAATACGCTACTGGATGCGCTAACGCTGGAAGAGCGCGAACAGCAAGGGCAGCGCCAGCCAATGGGGTTTGTGTAGGGTAATGAACGCCAAGAAAAGCCGCCTACTGCTGGCTGATACGCAGTATAGGGCACTTGGTCATCAGGCGATTCCATTGATCAACGTTGAACGCCTGCACATCAAAGGATTTGCGCCAACCGCTATAACGCGGCCCAGACACCCATTCTGTTCGCCAGAGCCTGTCTCGTAAACCTGCTAACTGAGCAGGCTCTAAGTCACTCAAACCTATTAAGGTAATATAGCGCAGCGGCTTATTGACGACGCCATACTCCAACCCCAAAAAGATAAGGCTGTCACGCAGTTTCGGGAATAAATGCCGCTCGATAAGCGATTGGCTGACGATATCCGCAAGAAAGCGTTGCCTCTGCTTTTCTCGATGCTGTTCAGGAATAGCACCGCTCTCTGGGTCTTTAATTTCCAGCAGCCATAATTGCGTGTCCCACTCCACAACAAAATCAACGCCACCCTTTAATAGGTGCGTTAAACCAGCGGCTGCCACTTGGTCGTCTAGCTTAATCACTTGACGAGCTTGAGAAAAATCAAAGTATAAATCAGACTCGCACCACTCCGGCTTTGCCTCCCAGGGTTTCACGAAAAGTCCCCCAGCGAGTGACGAACTTCCAAATCATAAAGGCGCTGAAACTCGTCCGCAATTTTATTAGGCCGAATGTCCCGGTAGCGGCTGAAACTATGTGCAATAACGCCATCCTCCTGCGTTAGCTCAAGGGAGAAGTAGCGTGTAGGCGTCTCCTGACGCGCAAAATCCAATTCCCGCAGAAAGGCATAATCGTGGGTTGCTACAAATACTTGCACACCACGCTCTGCAAGCATAAGCAGAATTTTAGCCACTTCTGGCATGAGCGCAGGGTTAAGGTTCGCTTCTGGCTCATCCCAAAATAGTGTGTTGTTGGCAAATAGCGAGCCATTATGGATCAACTGCCAAATCAGAGCCAATTTGCGGTGCCCTTCTGCCACCAGCGACATTTCCAACTTCTTACTTCCTGCGCTAAGGTGAAATTCATCTCCCTCT
This sequence comes from Halomonas sp. KX33721, assembly GCF_001596805.1. Taxonomy (NCBI): domain Bacteria; kingdom Pseudomonadati; phylum Pseudomonadota; class Gammaproteobacteria; order Oceanospirillales; family Halomonadaceae; genus Halomonas; species Halomonas sp. KX33721. The sequence continues at coordinate 66,037 of NZ_LVIA01000022.1, forward strand.
AATGTCACCTTTCCACCTACCGTCTTGCGGATGAGCTCTAATAGTGGCTTTTCATCATTGAGTGGCATTCCCTTGCGGGCAGGCAAGTAAGCTTGTTTGATAATATCGTAATAGACTTCCTCGAACGCGAGCTCATATTTATCATAGAGCGAGATAAAGCCGGGAGCGAAAGAGAGCACCTCTTTAACGGGAATGAATACGGGGGAACGCTCGACAGCCCACTCACCCTGGAGTTCAAACGTGTTATGCCGAGTGGTATCAAAGGTAAGCGATAACGACTGGGCCGCACTGTTGGACAAGCTAATGCGCGCCGTATTGCTGCCTTTTTTGCGGTTAACCAAGCGTGATACTTTATCGCCGCTAGGGCGAAAAACCGCCGCCAGCTTCTTTTTCAGTTCAGCCGCATCGTGACCCTGCATCTGCAAGGCATACATTAATTTCATGATATGCGTTTTACCGGTGCCATTGGCACCGATAAGCACGTTCACGCCCGGCGACCACTCGAAAGAGGTTTCCTTAAAGGCGGTAAAATTCTCCAACGCCAGGGTTTGGAACATACGCTTTCCTTCAGTGGTTTACTGAGAGATCAGTGCACTTAAACTGCTGACTTCCTTGAAAGTAACATCATCAGTCAGCGAGAAGTGCTTATGCCCACATTCAATCTTTAAGCTTTCATTACGGCGCAGGTCTGTCTTGACAGTGCTGGACTTGGTTTCAGCAACGAAGTAAACCCGCTCTTCATTTTCAAACACTACTGCCCAATCAGGGTTGTAGGTGCCCAGCGGGGTGGCAATTTTGAACTTGCCCGGCAGCTTGAAGAAGAACCTGACGCGAGGGTCGAGCGAACACTCATGGGCAAAGGTGTTTTCTACCTCGCTGTCGCTCATTACACAGCTGAAAGCGTCGCCCTTAGGGTCTTGAGTATCACTCTCTAGCGGTTGGGCTTCCAGCAGAGTTTTGTTCAAGGGGGTGGTTACATCATCGCGGGTTTGCGGGTAGACGCTGCTCAGGTAGGTTTCTACAGGCTCATCAAACAGTGTCATCTCGTAGCGTTTGCCGTTGATTTCATGGTACTCAATGCCTTTCACCAGCAGCGCTTGAAGCTCAGTTTTAATCGCAGCAACCACGGTATCCAGAAACGCCTGGGGGTTGATCAGCAGCTCATCCAGGCGATTGGACTGGTCAAGAATCGCAAACAAGGTGGCGCGCGTCAGATGCACACGGTTTTGAATGTAGGCGTAAACATCCGGTACCGGCACGTTTTGGTAACTGGCGTTGCTTTCATCAATACCGGTTTCCACACCCTGAATACCTTCCTCATTCATGTGCAGCTTGGCTTTGCGAGAGCGCACCTTGGGAGCCTGAACTTTAGGATACTGGTTAGTATCCGTTAAAACTTCCACGCATTTTTCAATCAGCTCAGGCGTATCCAGTGTCACGCTGTAGCGGGTCTGGTAATTGATGCGCTGCCAGATCGCCTTGAAAAGCGCTTCGTCACCAGCACTTAACGTCTTGCGCTGTACCCGCGCCTTGGCGCGGGCATTTTTCACCCGGCCTTTGAAGCTGACATCGGTTTCGTCTTCAATTTCCTGCTGCAGAGTGCGGGCAAACACCTCGTAGCTTTCATTGGGAATCACCGTGAGCACATTGATGCTTTTGTCGTGTATCCGTTCCCCCTGTTGGTTCACCGCAAGGCGCAAGCCACGGCCAATTTCCTGGCGCTTTTTCATCTGGCTCTGGGTTTCGTTCAGGGTGCAGATCTGGAACACATTGGGGTTATCCCAGCCTTCCCGCAGGGCCGAATGGCTAAAAATAAACTGCAGCGGCTCTGCCATATCTAACAACCGCTCTTTGTCCTGCATGATCAAGGTATAAGTATCATCATCCTTTTTAGAACCGCGTTCGGTGCTATCCACCCATATTTTTTTGGCGGCGGCCCCTTTGCCTTTTTTATCGCCTGAGAAGTAGCCGTTATGTGCCTCGCTGGCAGAGTAAGGAATCAAATCTTTATAGTGCGCCTTGGCGGCGTACTTTTCGAAAGCCTCTTCAAACCACTGGGCAAACTTGCCGGGTACGGCATTGCCTTCATCATCATAAGCGCGGTAATTGGCGACCTTGTCAATAAAGAACAGGCTGAGCACTTTAATGCCGCTTTCCTTGACTTTTTTCAGCTTGGCAAAGTGCGCGGCCACGGTGCGTTCGATCTGAAAGCGCATCACATCATCACTTAGGCCGCCCCGCTGTTCGTTCAGGCGCAGGACACCGTTTTTATTGAACTCAATTTCGGTATCGCTTAAAAATTCATTAAGAATGAACCCATCCGCATAGACTTCACGGTACTTGGATTTTTTATAGAGGTCATCGCCTACCTTGAGGCTCACGCTTTTTCGCTTAACGCCGGTTTTTTCATTAACGTCTATCACCACCTTGGCGGTTAATGATTTGGCCTTTTGTTCAATGGCAACCAGCTCTATAAACGCCTGATTCTGACTTTGATCCGACTCAACACCATCCACTTCAATCTGCTTGACCAGCCCCAGGTCATAGGCCTGCACCGGGTCTAGTTTATACAGTAGGTTATAGGGGTTTTTATGAGTGGCCGAATAGCGCAAAGTGCATAACGGGTTGAGATTGCGTATGGCTTTACGGCGAATATCCGTTTCAAAGTTCTGCGGCTCATCGACAATCACAATCGGTTTGACCGCTTTAATGTACTCAATCGGCGCGAAGGCTCTTTCGCCTTTCTGGTTGATTTTATTGATGCTTTTTTTCTTGGTGGCGTTGCTATCATCAATATCTTTGGAAAAACTGTCGATATTGATCACCAGCACGCTCAACGCATCGCTTTGAGCAAAATGGCGTAAGTCATTAGGCCGATTACTGTCGTAGAGCATCGGCAGGCAGGGCACGTTGGCGTAGTCCGCGGCGAAGTGGCTGCGGGTGACTTCCAGGTTTTTCATGGTGCCTTCACGAATTGCTACGCTGGGCACTACCACAACAAACTTCTTGAAGCCGTACACCTTATTCAATTCATACATGGTGCGAATAAAGGTGTAGGTTTTGCCGGTACCGGTTTCCATCTCGATGGTTAAGTGTGGGCAAAACTCGTCGCTTACCTGCCCCTCATCGCTCTTGACGGTCCAGCGGTCGGCCTGCAGCGTGGCAACGGTTTCAATGCCGTTGCTGGCCTGCACCTTGTGCACATTTTCCAGCACCTGCTGTTCGGTGAGCACCAACGAATTGCCAATACTACCATCCCCGGCGTAGTTCACGCTGGCAGTGGAACTGACCAGTTCAAACTCCCCGGTGGCCAGCGGCTGGCCGTCAAACACCTGCACGACCGACTGCACCGCACGCTCCTGGTAGGCCTGATGAGTAAACTGCAGCGTCATCTTGTGTGACATATCAAGCTCCTTAAATTACCAGCAGGCTGATATCCTGCGCGGCCAGTTCAAGCTGCAGGTTGCTGAGCTGTTCATCGCCTTGGGTTCCCGTAAAGCAGGAATTAAGCATAATCACTTGGGCAGGGTTGGCGTTAAGAATCTCGTCACGCACGGCATCAACATAGGGCTCAAAGCAGAGCCACAGGTAGCGGTCGTCTTCGCGTAACACCCGGTGCACGGTAACGCCGCAGGCCAGGGTGCGCGGCTTGCTGACGGCGTGAACGCCCAGGGCACCCAAGCCATTTTTCAGCAGTAGCTCGGTGAGCATGGCGGTCTGTTCGTCCGCGTGTTTTTCGGTGTTCTGCAGGGCATCCAGCTGTTGGCGAATGGCGCCGGGGTCGTTCAGCTCGCTGTTCCATACCTTGAAGTTGCTGGGGGGCCAAGGTGAAATGGGCACAGGCCAGCCCTTCCGTTTTTTCCGGGTGTTCGGCTTTTAGCTTGGCGATGACTTTTTCGATACGGGCACGGGTAATATCCGCAATGGTGCGGTAACCGGCCTTATAAGCCTCGCTATTTTCTTCGAGCTTTTCGGGTAGCTGGACGCTAATAGACTGCCGATTGCCGCCGTCTTCTGCGTTGAGTTCCATGACGGCATGAGCGGTCGTTCCGGAACCTGAAAAAAAGTCAAAAACAACTGAATTTAAGTCATCATGTGTGACTGCTTTACATAAAGTACTGACTAAAGAGAAAGGCTTAGGATTGTCAAAAAAAATCGCCGCCCAAAATTTCTTCTAATTCAGATGAAGCATCCTCGTTAGTTCCTACATTATAAGTGCTGGGGGACAAATGATTATGCATTTTTTTTTATTTCACCGCCAGACCTAACATGATTAGGGCGAAAAGGGGACTTGGTAATTGTCAAAACGTCATTGCTTTCAATTATTTCATTTAGCCTTGACTGACTATATCTAAACTCTCCCTTCAACCTAAACTCGTTTACATTTTTATATTCCACAACCTGCACTTTATCTAGCAATTCAGTTAAAATATTCCCCTCACTCATATCGCAAGGATAATAAGTTTCATTTTTTTTAGAAAAGGTAACGGAGCCTGATGGAAACAAAAGCGTGCTTAATGAGTTGCCTGAGTTGTTTAAGGGGTACTTTTTCCCTGCTGTTGTCACATCAACCGAGAATGGAGGAGAAAGTTTAAAATTTTTAGCATAGCAAGCTATATATTCATACATTGATCCGAAGTTACTATGAAGAAAAGAGGGTTTTTTCTTTTTCTGTCTAAGAAAAAATCCAGAAAAATTATCTTCTCCAAAAACTTCATCACAAAGCAGCTTCAAATTTGCCGCTTCGTTATCATCAATACTAATAAAGATCACGCCATCTTCACGCAACAAATTCCGCGCAAGATAAAGGCGTGGGTACATCATCGACAGCCAGGCGCTGTGGTACTGTCCGCCTTCTTTGCTATTTTTCTTCCACAAACTTTGCTTGTTTAAAAAACCAGCCTCGTTCTTCTCTCCGGTCCGTTTCTGGTACTCTTCCAGAGTTTCCGAATAGTCATCCGGGTACACAAAGCTGTCGTTACCGGTGTTGTACGGCGGATCAATATAGATCATCTTAACCTTGCCGTAGTAGCTTTTCTGCAGCACACGCAGCACTTCCAGGTTCTCCCCTTCAATCAGCATGTGCTGGGCGCTTTCTGGGTTGTTGGCATCCGGCCGTAGGGTGTGGCTGGTTTTCTTTTGAATCTCACGCCGTGCGTCTTTTTTACCTGCCCAGCTCAGCTCATAGTGCTCGGCAGGTGCCAGGCGCTCTTCTCCCATCAGCTCTTTGAGGCGCTCCAGGTTTAACTGGTTGTCGCTAATCACTTCAGGAGCGGTTTGGCGTAGCAGGTTTAAAAGCTGCTGCTGTCGCTCTTGCTGGGCATCAGGGCTGTGTCCTAGTTCATTAATCTCAGTCGTATGATGGCTTGTGTCCATTAGATTCTTTCTCCTGATGCGGTGTGGTTCTATCCTGGTATTGCTTAAGTGCCGCTACACCACCTGCCAACGCAGGGTGAAGAGCAGTTCTGTTTCAGTGGTTTCCTTTAACCTAACCTGCAAGGAATCAATCAGTTCGTCGCGTTTGTCGATGATCTCATCTTCGGCATTGAAAATTTCGCGGCGCTGCTGGCGCTGCTGGCGTTCGAGAGCGGCGATTTTTTCCTGATAGGCGTTTTGTTCCTGTAGGGTGATGGCCTTACGGGCATCGCGCTTGTGCTGTTTAAGCTGGGCCTTGGTGTTTTTAAGGGCTTCTTCAGCGGCCAGCAGTTTATCGTCAGCCCACTTTTCCAGCTTGTCGCGCTCTTCCATAAATAGCCGCTGGTTATCTTCCAGCAGCTCGGCCGTCACCGCTTGCAAATGGCACTGGCTATTTTCGACCAAGGCCGCTGGGGGCTGGAGCGAAATAACGCTTGGCACGCCCCGAGCTTCTACCGACATTAGTTTTTCACAGGCTTCTTGGTCCAGCAGTACGCCACTATCGGTCATGCCGCTAAACAGTAGCCGTTCAGTGGTTTCAAAAGCGGTAAAGGCTAAGCGCTGCAGTATCAGCCAGCCAGACTGCCCAACCAGCGCTTCCACCTGCGAGAGCTTGGTTTCATGGCGTTGGTAATCAAAGGTGACACTTGCCACTGGCGTAGCTGCCTGACGAGCCTGCTGCAAAGCCCACTCCCCCAGCGGATGGCTCAAACGGTAGGCATGGGCCAGCATGTCCGCTTGAGCGGCCCCACGAATTAGTTGATAGTGTCCCGGCGGAGCGTGTTGACTCACATCACTGGGCACATCCTGCAGGGCAAAACTATAGGTTTGTGGCTCAAAACGGGCGCACTTGGCCAGCGCATAGCGGCTAACGCCCCAAAACCAGCGGCCTATTTTATCCAGCCGGGCTTCAGCTTCGTCCAGGCGCAGTTTAAGCCGGTCATGAACGTCTTCATCGAAGTTTTCTAGCAACTTTTCCTGGGTTTCCTGCACGCGGTGGGTAATCACTTCTTCTAGCTCGCTTTGCAACTGATTGAAGGCGGCTTCAATTTCCTCTGGCGTGCGGCAGGTATCATAAATGGTCAGAATGCGTTTTTCGAAGTCGATGCCGCTTTCAATGCGTCCCAGCACTTCATCAGAGGCACCAAACACGCCGGAAAACAGATTGAGCTTTTCTGACAGTAGCTCCAGCACGCGTTGATCCGCCTGATTGCGGGTATTAAGGAAGTTGATTACTACCACGTCAAACTGTTGACCATAGCGATGGCAGCGGCCGATACGCTGTTCAACGCGTTGGGGGTTCCAGGGCAGGTCATAATTAATCAACAGTGCACAAAACTGCAGGTTTACCCCTTCGGCGGCGGCTTCGGTAGCAATCATGATATCCGCGCCGTTTTTGTCTCGGAAATGGTCAATCAAGGCAGTGCGCTTATCAATCTGTGCCGAACCAGTCACTCGGTCGGTGCCTCTGTGCTCTTCCAACCATTGGCGGTAGATCACTTGGCTTTCCGGGTGGTTATTGGTACCGCTAAACAACACCAGCTTGCCCGCGTAGCCGTTAGCTGAGAGAAACTGGTGGAGGTACTCCTGGGTGCGGCGCGATTCGGTAAAGATAATCGCTTTGCGCGGCGCACGATAGGCCTGCATGTTCTCAAAGCCAAGGGTTAAAGCAGAAAGCAAGGCGCTGGCTTTAGTGTGGTCATTCAGATTACTTGCTTGCTCAATAATGCCCCCTAGTTCAGCCATTTCTTCTTCTAGGGCACGCGTTAAATTGGTGGGGTTATTAGCATCTGCTGCTATTGCTGCCGACGCGCTCTCTTGAGTTTGTTCTTCTAATGCTTCAAGCGTATCGCTTTCCAAGTCTTCTTCATCCGCCAGGGTGTACCACCAGCTGGAGCCATTAGACACTGAGACTAAATTTTCATGCATCTCCTTAAGCTGCTGTTCCAGACGTTGATAAATACTGCTAAGGGTACCCATAATGGCTGGAGTACTAGAGGCAAGTAATTTACGCAGAATCAGACCTGTCAGATGGCGCTGACTTTTCGGCAAAGCAAAAGAGTGCTCACGCTGCAAAAAGGCTGAGACAGCATCGTAAACTGCTTGCTCGTCATCAGTTGGCTCAAAGGGTTGAGTAAGGGCTTTGCGCTGAGTGTATTGCACATATTCCAACACATCTTTACGCAATGTGCGGTGGGTAAAGTGTTTTATCCTTTCGCGCAATTCCGGCAGGTTAGCATCATTATTCACAAACTGCTTACGGAAGGCTTTATCGTCGCCAAATAGATGCTCATCAATCAGAGTAGACAACCCATAAAGCTCCATGAGCGAGTTTTGCAGCGGCGTGGCGGTCAACAATAGCTTTTTACGCCCTTCCAGGGCGCGGCGTAATGCTTGTCCAATACGGTTGCTTGGACGATGGGCATTGCGCAGTTTGTGGGCCTCATCCAATACGACTAGATCCCATGGAATACCGCGCAGCTCTTCTTCCAGTCGAGTCGCAAAATGATACGACATAATCACAATGTTGCTACGCGTTATGTATTCGAGCGTCTGCAACATATTTCCGACTGCCTCTTGGCGCAATACAGCCGCATCCACTACTTTGGTGGGGACTGCGAATTTCTCATACAGCTCTTGTGCCCATTGCTTACGCAAGCTGGCGGGTGCAATTATCAAAATACGGCGACGACGCTCCGCCCATAGCTGGCAAACTACCAAGGCGGCCTCAATGGTTTTACCTAACCCTACTTCATCAGCCAGCAGTACACCTTGTTGTAGCGGGTTACGCATAGCAAACAGCGCCGCTTCAATTTGGTGTGGGTTTAAATCCACACTGGCATCAAACAGCGACTGTGATAGGCGGTCAACGCCGTTATCCGCATGGCGCTTGGTCAGCTCATGAGCATAGTATTTTGCGTGGTAGGCGGTGATATTCATTTAACACTCTGTGCAGTTGTAAACACGACGACTTTCACCCGCACCCGCGACGCTCCTACATACTCCACTTTCGGGTTCGCCGCCCAAGCGCTGGCACCCATATCAACCAGAACAACCACGGGTGCCTCCAACCCCTTAACTGAGGCCACGTTACACATACGCTCGCTATACTGCGGGCTGTGCTCCATGAGCGCTTGTAGCACTTGGCTATTGGCTACCTTGAAGGGGGTAAGTAGCAAGATATCTTCCGGTTGGAAGCCGTCTTGCTCCAGTTCGGCAATTGCTCTCTGTAACAGCGGCCATTGGTCTTGGGGCCTTTTCCACGTGTAAACAGCCACTGCTTTTTGGCTGCTGGGCAGGTACTCCCCTGGCTCTGCGACAGCGTCGTGACGCTCTTTTAGCCAGCAGGCAATTTCATAGGCATTGCGGTAAATACTCGCCTCAGTACGGGAAGGCAATGCTTCTAACTCAGCGTCGCTTAGACGTGGATAAACCGTGACCATTCTACCTCCCTGTCAGATTGCGGTGGCTACTTTGCCACTCTTGGGCTTAATCAAGCTAAGCTAACTTGCCTAGTATTCTACGCAAAGGCGTAGTGTCTGGCATCTGCTTAGGTAATACGCGTCCTCAGATCACCCAATCACGCCATATCTCTACCCCAGCCATCGTGCCGCTTGTTGGCGCCCCTGATGCTTCCACTTGTCAATCTCGATGGTGGTCTTGACTAATCGTGGCATTCCTTATTCACCATTATGCTTTTAGGGTGTATAGCTGCCTTGCCATCTGGTCTATTTTTCTCGCCACGCTAACGTCACTAGCCAGCGCTCCGGCAGCACTTTAGCCCCCATGCGGCACCTGCCAGTTGCCCCGTTACCACTGCAACGGTATTGGCGTCCTCGCCTAGATTTGCGGCCAACACCAGCGCCTCTTCCAGCGAACTCGTTTGCCAACAGCACCATAAACGCCTCTACACAAGGTTGTTCTCATAATTTACTCCTTCTTGCGACACCACGCGTCGCACTAGGATGAGATGCTGTGAGGACTTAACACGGAGGGAGATGAGGCATGGGCGATACAACACACTACGATATCATCGGGGATGTTCACGGGCAGTTCGACACGTTAGTGAAGCTGCTAATGCGCTTAGGGTATCGCGAAGAGAACCAGGGTTGGAGCCAGCCGGGGCACTTGGCGGTGTTTGTCGGCGATCTTATTGATAAGGGGCCGGCCCCAGGTGCGGTGCTTCGCTTGGTACGTCAAATGGTCGATGCGGGGCAGGCACTAATGGTTGTGGGAAACCATGAGCTGAACTGGGTACGCGATACCTACCAGCACCAAGACAACCCTCGCGCCTTTATTCAAGCAACGCGACAACATCACGATCGCCAACGGCTGGTCGATGAATTTGCCACTGGGAAAGACGGCTTAGCGTTGTTGTTGGATCATTTTAAGTGGCTACGAACACAGCCACTCTACCTCGAAGTGGGGAAGTGCCGCGTGGTGCACGCATGGTGGCATGAAACGTCAATTCAGCATCTCAAGGCAGCTGGTATTCACTGCTTATCCCCAAACTCGCGGCGCAGGTAAAACGCCACATCCTTCTCTTGCTGGTACCCGTACTGGCTGCGCTTATCACTGGAAGCTAAAGCATCTTTTTCCTTCAAGATCACCGCATTTGTCTCCTTACTCAAGCTTCAAGCGCGTTCTTTTGGCCCACTCTGATTCACTGGCTATACGCTTGGCCTTCATATCTAACACTTACCAAGCTCCGTCCTGGCTAAGATAGAGTACCCATCACCGTGGCTTATTAAAGTGCCCCATTGGGTATCTACGCGTAGAGCACCTACCACCCCACCATATTTTCCAGCTCAGTAGCACGCTGGGCGGTTTCCCGTAAAAAGTATTCATTACTCACTACTTGCGCCAGCGTGCCGCCCGCCGTGGCGTAGAAGTTGCAGTTGGCGTCTCGGTAGGAGATCCATAGGCGCTGGGCGGCGAGTAGAGCTTCGCGGCGCTCTTCGGAAAGCTCGCTGCGGGCATCGCTATACGCTGTGTTCAACCGTGTATCCTGGGCGGCTATTTCATCGGCAATACAGTTCAGCATGTTCACCGTGACGCCACCGGAGGCATCCATGCATTTGTTATAACGGGCGCTATATTCATCATCGGTGCTGCTTTGTGCAGTAGCCGCTAGCGGTAAAAGCACGCAAAATGCAAACGCTACTATTTGATAAACTTTTTGCATTACCATCTCTTATCAGATTTACGAAGCAGTCCAGCAATGCTGGGCTGGTAGCGCGTGGTTTAATCTAAGTATCGTACTGCTTTTAGCTGAGCTTTGCCTTGACCCCAGGTGAAAAGGGTAATGCCCTCTTCTTCTGCAGACTCCACAACAATCGCATCAGCGCCACAGGCGCAGGCATCCGCACGAGCGTTGTTGATCGCTGCTGAAGCACTTTTATCATGCCCAAGCGTCGTGCCCGTTTTTGATGAAATCATGCAAGCCACTTCATAAGGTTGCTCGATGTCATTTTCACTGACGTACTGATCCAACGCACAATTAGCGGGTTTAGCAACCCCCATTGCGACAGGCTGCACTCCTACCGAGCCGCATCCTGCTAATGCAAGAAAGATGAAACTTGCTGTCACTGTGCGAAAGGTAACTAAGCGGTATGGCATGGATTTGATTCCTATCGTTGATCGAGTAGGAGGGGGAGTCGCCTCCCCCGTCCTCTCACACCACCGGGCAAACGGATCCGTACCACGGCGGTTCCTGTCCCCCATTATCGGGCTGAGCTTCGTTCCGCTGAATTCGCTCGCCTGTGTGCTCTGAGCGCTTCGACAGTCTTTGGGCTTCCGGCCCGCCATACAGTTATCGAGAGCCCTCCGGGGAGGCTTCTGCTCGTACACATCAGAGAGTGGTCAACTATCCACTCGTGACAGGTTCAGCCCTTCAGCTCTTGGTTAGAGAGCCTAATATGGCCTCTGCTGACTCCTGTTCGCCCATCCCGACACCTCACGGTGTCGGTAGCCAGTGGCAGGCGAACAGGCCTC
>NZ_LVIA01000023.1:0-97373 GCF_001596805.1 Halomonas sp. KX33721
TCGTGAGGTATTGGAAAATGAGTGACGAGACACTAAGTGCTGAGGAGCTTGGCAACAAGTTGCTTCAGTCTGTTAAAGAAATGAAAGCGGGCAAAACTGCACGAGTCAGTCGTGTTGAGCCTAACGAGGTGGCAGAGGCTCGAGGCAAAACCGGACTGACTCAGGTCGAGTTTGCTGAGGTACTGCATATTTCCGCGCGAACCCTGCAGGAGTGGGAGCAAGGTCGACGTGAACCCTCTGGTCCAGCAAAAGCGCTCATTGAGATTGCTTCCCGTCATCCCGAGGTCATTCGAGAAGGCCTCGAGCTACGGGGTTAACAAGCGGCTGTTGTCGGACGCGCTACGCTGCGCTCCGGCACGCCGCAAAGCCGGGCGTTAACCATATTAGAAATCGGGAAGCCATAGAGTGAATATAGAGCAAATAGTCAATGATTCTTCCGATGAAGACGCTAAGTCAGCGCTGACATATTTTCTTCAGAGCTACATGACACCTGCTTTCGGAGCATTGCCTAAAAATGAAGTTGAACTGATCGTCCTTAACGTCCTAGAAAAGTTGAACGCGATAGATGAAGAGCCAGAGTTATATGAGCTTGTGTCAAAGCTTAAAGTTACTCGCTCAAAGGCTCGCGGCCTAATTTACGACAGGGAGCTACGTCGATCTTCCGAAAAAGAGTTGGACGAAAAAGTGAAAGCTCTTTTGAAAAAGCCGCTAATCCAGAAGAACGGGGACTTGTATGTTCTAGAAGTTGAAAATCCACTTGTATCGGATCATCTGAGGTCGAAGGTCCAGAAGTTAGGCTACGTTTCTGATGGTTCGTTCTCGCCTAGCATAGTAAAACTTGGCCTTGATGCTGTTGCAGCTTTAATAGAGTCATATCTTACTGAGCGAGAAAGGGATGACGTTAAGGGCGCGCTTGTTGCCGCTGGCGCTCCAGATATTTCATTCAAAGGTGTGATTAAAGCTACCTTCAAGAAATTGGCTGGCAAGGTTGCATCAGATACTGGCGAGGCACTCATGGAAAAGGCATCTGATTTCATTTCACCGATAATAGATGCTGGGGTTGATTTGGTAACAGAAAAAGCAAGAGAGCTTTTTGAAGAAGCTGATGAGCAGAATGGTTAACAAACGCAAGCACGCGGAACAATTTTCCGCTGCACTCCAAATTGTCCGGTGTTGCGGGCGTTAGGCAAAACAAGGAAGACAATCATTATGCGTAAAATTTTAATCATATTAGTTTTATTTTTCTCTTCTATTGGTCTGTGGAATTACTTTGCTCTCCAAAAAAAGGTGACAGATATCGTAGATTCTGATTACCGAAATGAAGGAATTAGTGTTCTTTTACATTTCGAGTGGTTCGTAAATCCAAACGTTATCGTTTTTGATATTCGTGAAGTTAAGTCAGATAAAAGCCCAATGGATGTTTCCAGGGTCTTGTTACAGTTATCTGAAACTTTAAAAGACAACAACTATAAGAAAGTCATTCTCTCATTTAAAGGCAGTTCGAAATTTATGCTTGAGGGAGATTTTTTTAAAGAAACAGGCATGGAGTACGGAATTCAAAATCCTGTTTATACACTTAGAAGCTTACCTCAAAATGTATATAACTTGGATGGAACAAAAGCTTTTCCAACATGGACTGGCGGGCTAATAGGTGTGCTTGGTAAACAAATGGAAGACTTAACCGAATTTCACAAACAGTGGTATATAAATGAACTCGTTTCCGGAAGCTGACAAGTTAAAGCATCGGGAAACCACTCGCTGCGCTTGCGTTTTTCGCTGTTTAAAGCGTTAGGCTCATATTTTTCACATATGGAGAAATTAGTATGAATTTTTTGAAGTTAGCTATGGTTGCCGTTTTGTTCGCTTCTGTACCTACGTGGGCCAACAGCTTAACTGGCCCTCAAAAAAATGCCGTCAGGTCTGCCCAGCAATACATCAGCATCCAAGGCTTTTCACGCAACGGACTTATTGAGCAACTATCTTCAGACTATGGAGATGGTTATAACGTTTCTGATGCAACTGTAGCTGTCGATAGCATGAATATTGATTGGAATAAGCAAGCGGTAAGATCTGCAAAGCAATACTTAAGTATTCAAGGTTTTTCGTGCAAAGGGCTTATTGAGCAGCTTTCATCGAGTTATGGAGATAAGTACACCCAGAGCCAAGCAACCTACGGGGCAAAACAGGCGGGTGCTTGCTAAACCGTAAGGCTGCCTAACAAGTTGCTTAATTTCGTTCCGGCCACAAAAAAGCGTGGCCTCCACTGGACTGCCTACGCTGCGCTGCGGCAGCCAATTAGCAAAGCGTTAAAGGCCTTGCTCCGGTGTTCTTTGGTTTGGTGTTTTACCGCCGCTTGGCAGGTTGCCGGCAGGCAGAAAACAGCCCTAAGTTTGGCAACGGCTTCGGCGCGTAATTTGGAGTTCAGGTCGCGGGGCAATCCGGCGTAATCGTCGGGTAATTTCCGCTCATTCGGTGGCCTGGTTCCTGGCGCAATGGGTCAAGATGGCACACAGTATCGGGAGTTGGCATTCAGCATTGGGTGCCCAATAAAAACCAAGGGTGAACAGGCCCTTAACAAGTCGCAGCAGTACGCGGCCGATGGCCGCCGGACGCCCTTTCCATGGCTCCTTCGTCGCCATTCCAAGGTCGCCGCTGTGCTCAGCGTTAAAGATGCTGCTCCACATCCATACTGTTGTGGATAATTCGGATGACAACGATCCTGGATTCCGTACCGGCTCTGTAAAAGATAACATGACTGCCCTGACTGAACTTTTTGTACCCTGGTTTTATGTCACCCGCATCGCGGCCAATATCAGGTTGGCGAGCGAGCAGCTTGAAAGCATCGTCAAGCTGCCTGAGGTATGTATCGCGTTGGCGCTTTCCCCACTTTTCGGTGGTGAAGCGGCCTATCTCGACAACGTCTTTTCGGGCAGAGGCAGTGAGCAGGTATGGACGCATCAGTGAGCTTCGTTGTCCAGTTCTGTAATAACGCTTTCAAGGGAATACTCTGCTATTCCGCTCTGCTCGCCTTCATCCAGGAGGCGTTGGAGCCGTTCAAGCTTACTTTCCGTTTCTTCAAGCAGACGCAGTCCGGCACGTACCACCTCGCTCACCGAGCCATAGCGGCCCTTTTCAACCTGAGTGGCTATAAACTCGTCAAAGTGGGGGCCGAGTGTAATGCTGGTATTTCTAGCCATGGGGAAACTCCTGTACCAAATATTGGTATATCATGGCAAAGCACCCATAACAAGGCAAGGCAGGCCGACGCGATAAAGTCGCGCCACTGTGAAGCTGGCCTCCCGCGGCCTCAAACCAAAAGCGCAGGAACGGCTAGCGCTGGTAGCGGAAGACCCATACCGCAAGCCGCCTCCGTTTGAGAAACTCGTGGGTGATTTTGCGGGGGCCTATTCACGCCGCATCAATATTCAGCATCGCCTGGTCTATCAAGTGCTCGATGAAGAGCGAGTGGTGAAAGTTCTCAGGCTCTGGAGCCACTACGAATAATGCATAACCAACGGCTGTTGCGGATGTATTAGCCTTTATTCACGGCCCGACGTCGCCTAGATAGAGCACTCGATTCGTGCGACGACCTAAAATACGCCAGCAGTGGTGACGGTGATGGCATGCCAATGGGTGCAAGAGGGAACGTTGGCGCTTTTGGAACAGCGCATCAGTGTCTACCGCTGCGCCCTTTTCAACGGCAGCCCAGGTGCCCCATGCCATCCGTCTTGCGCTAGCATCGGTAGATATTCAGCAGCTCGAAAGGGCGCTGTGTGCCGTCAGAGAGGTCGTTGAATACCATGCCTACGTTTAACATCCGCCGTCGAGTCACCACGAACACGGCCAACCACGAACCCTCACTTTGACAAGACGGCTCCAACCATGACCCGCAAAACCCTAAGCCTCAAAACGAAACGGCCCCCAGAGGCCAAGCCCGCCGAGACAGTGGCCGATTCCTCACCCGAAGAGCAATCACACACCGACCCCGAAAAGCGCTTTCTCAACGGCACGGCCATTCATCCTTCCCCGCGCCTTTATCTGGCCAATGGCGTTCGTGAGCACAGCGTGCGGGCGATGGATTTGATCACGCCCATTGGCATGGGGCAGCGCGGGCTGATCGTGGCGCCGCCGGGGGCGGGGAAAACCACGCTGTTGAAGCATATCTGCCAGGCCGTGGCGGCGGCGTATCCCGAGATCAAGCTGTATGCCCTGCTGATCGACGAGCGCCCGGAGGAAGTGACCGATTTCAAGCGCAGCGTGACCGCCGAGGTGCACGCTTCGTCGTCTGACGAAAGCTACGCCCACCATGTGCGCGTGGCCGATAACCTGCTGCAAACGGCGCGCAGGCAAGCCGGGGAAGGGCACGATGTGATGATCGTGATCGACTCACTGACGCGGCTTTCCCGGGTGCACAACGCGGGGCAGCGGGGCAGTGGGCGTACCATGTCGGGCGGGTTGGATACCCGAGCGCTGGAAATCCCCCGCAAACTGTTCGGGGCGGCACGGAACATCGAAAACGGCGGTTCGCTGACCATCCTGGCCACCGTGCTGGTGGAGACGGGAAGCCGCATGGATCAGGTGATCTTCGAGGAGTTCAAGGGCACCGGCAACATGGAGCTGGTGCTGTCGCGGGAGGTGGCCAGTCAGCGCATCTTCCCGGCGCTCGATATTGCCAAAAGCAGTACCCGCCGCGAAGAGCTATTGATCGAGGCCCACGAGATCGAAAAGGTACGCAGCCTGCGCAGAGCCTTGGCGCCGCTCAAGCCAACCGACGGCGCGCAGAAGCTGCTGGCGCTGCTGGAGAAGTACCCCACCAACGCCGAGCTGCTGGCGGCGTTTTCACCCGCTCAGGGGTAAGGCCTGCCACCTGCCTGCGGGCCATCACTCGCCGATGTTGCCTACAACGCCTAGCGGCTGCCTTTCTTCACATGCTTCAAATTGGAGGCCGGGACGGCCTTCTTGACCGGAAACTCTGCCACTTCCCGGCGCTCGATGAGCTGGTTCATGCGCCGTTCGATGGCACACAGGTTCTTGAAGTCGCTGATATCCACCAGCGAGATGGCTTCCCCGGAGGCCCCGGCGCGGCCGGTGCGGCCAATGCGGTGGATGTACTCTTCCGGCTGGAAGGGTAGGTCGTAGTTCACCACTCGGCTCAGTTCGCCGATATCCAGCCCCCGCGCCGCGACGCCGGTGGCCACCAGGTACTTGAGCTCACCGGTTTTGAACTGGGCCAGAATCTTTTCGCGCATGGCCTGGCTTCTGCCGCCATGGATGGAGTCCGCGACGATGCCGCGTTTCTCCAACTGGGCCACCAGCTTGGCCGCGCTGTGCTTCTTCTCGACGAAGATCAGCGCCTGGTCCCAGGCCTGTTCGTTGATCAGGTGGCTGAGCAGGGCGGATTTGGTGTCCTTGTCGACCGTGATCAGCCACTGTTCGATGGTGTCGGCGGCGCGAACGTTGGGGGTGATGGCGATGTTGGCGGCCAGGTCGGTCATCTTGCTGTCTGAAAAACTGCGGGCGAGGGCGCGAACGTCCTGGGTCATGGTGGCCGTGAACAGCAGGTTCTGGCGCTGTTCCGGCAGGCGCACGATGATCTTGTGAATATCATCCACAAAGCCCATGTCGACCATTCTGTCCGCTTCGTCCAGCACCATGACCTGCAGCTCGTCGAAGTGCAGGGCGCGCTGATGCGCCAGGTCCAGCAGCCTGCCCGGTGTGGCCACCAGAATGTCCACGCCTTCGATCAAACGCTCCTTTTGGGGCGCGGTATCCACACCGCCATACGCGGCCATCGAGGTGAGCTGGGTATGCCTGGCGTATTGCGCCACGCTGGCATTGACCTGTACCGCCAGCTCGCGAGTGGGCACCAGAATCAGCGCGCGGATGCGCTTGGCCCGCAGCGCTTCTGCCTTGCTGAAGCGCTCCAGCAGCGGCAGCACGAAGGCGGCGGTTTTGCCGGTGCCAGTTTGGGCGGTGGCGATGAGGTCCTTGCCCGAGAGAATGGCGGGAATGGCCTGTTCCTGGATGGGCGTGGGCGTCTGGTAACCGAGTTCGGTAATCGCCTGAACGAGGGGAGTGGATAAACCGAGTGTAGAAAAAGGCATAAGGGGCCCTGACAGCGAGTCGTAGGTGGGTCGAACGTAAAAAGTGGTGCAGCATAGCGTAAAATCGGCCCGCCGTTGCTCGAATATTGCCCGCCGCGTCACCGTACCTCGCCTTACACAAGGTATAATGCCCCCTTCCCGGCGAAGCCTGTGTGCTTTAGCCTGCTGTTTTACGTCGATAAGGTCGTGGTTTGATGATCAACACGAAAATTTACAAGGCGGTGTACGAGCTGGCCGAAAAGCTGATGAAGGCCGCGTCCAAGGATGACCGCGCCACCTTTGAAGCGCTTTACGCCGAGCTGCAGGCGATCTGCACCGAGCATGAGAACACCGAAAAAGACCACCCCGAGCAGTGGGAAACCCTGGCCGACTTCACCGAAGAGCTGGAAGACGCGCTGCCGATCTACCAAAAGGCGCTGGACAAGGCGGTAGCCAAGCAGTCGAACGACCACATTGCCTCGATTGGTTTCTCCATGGCGGCACTGCAAGTGGAGCTGGGCGACACCCAGGCGGCGATTGAACGCTTGCAGCAGGCCCAGGCCAGTGCCCACACTATTGAAGATAACGAACTCAAAGCAGAAATTGATGAGCTGCTGGCAACATTAACTACCGGTTAGGACCTGATTTTGACCAACAACGATATTTTTCGCCGTATCCGCTACACCTTTGATTTAAAAGACAATACCATCGTGGATATCTTCGCGCTGGCAGAAGTGCCCGTTACCCAGCCGCAGGTCACCGCGTGGCTAAAAAAAGACGAAGACGACGCTTTCGTCACGATGAAGAACCGCGAGCTGGCCGCGTTCTTGAACGGTTTTATCAGCTTTAAGCGCGGCAAGCGTGAAGGCCCGCAGCCTGCGCCAGAATCGCAGCTGAACAACAACATGGTGTTCCAGAAGCTGCGCATCGCGCTGAACATGAAGGCAGAGGATATTTTAGAAGTGTTCGATCAGATGGGCCTGCCGCTTAGCCCTCACGAACTCAGCGCGTTTTTCCGCAAGCCCAGCCACAAGAATTACCGCGAGTGCAAAGACCAAATGCTGCGTAATTTCCTGATGGGCGTGCAGCAACAGCAGCGCCCCAACGATAACGGTTAAGCGAGGCCCTCGCGTTTCACACATACGAAGATCGCATTGCCTGAGACGTTATCCCAGGGCGTGATGGTCTGGTAATCATGCTCGAACACGTGCACCTCGAAGGTAGGCTCCAGCAGGGCGATGAGTTCGCTAAAACTGACGGCCACCATGGGGTGCTCGTCGTGCCACACCTGCGTTGTCTCCGCCGTGGTCTTTTCGATGCTCAGCCGCAGCGACTGCCGCGCCCCTTGCCCGCTATAGTGCCAGCCCGAGCGAAAGCTAAGCGTGGCGTCTGCCTGTTTAGCCGTGTGCTTAACGAACAGATCGTTATTAATGCGCTGCTTATCCACCGCGTTGAAGCAGAACACGCCGCCCTCGTTCAAGGCGCGGTGGGCACTGGCGATGCAGTCGCCGAGCTTGTCCAGGCCATCGCTGTAGTGGATGGAGTAGAGAAAGCAGGTGATGAGATCCAGCGGTTCGTCGACCTCAAAGCTGCTCATATCCTGCAGTGAGAAGTGCGCCTCTGGGCAGCGTTGGGCGGCAATATCCAGCATCGGTTGGTTAATATCCAACCCGCTGCTGGTGTAGCCAGCATCCAGAAAATGACGCACGTGAGGGCCGGTGCCGCAGGCTAAGTCCAAATGGCGTTTGCCTTCATTACCAAAAATTTGGTGCAGGCGACGAATGGCGTGGCTTTGGGCCAGGTAGTCGATGTCGACGCACATCAAATCGTAGTAGCCAGACAGGTCGGTGTAGAGCGCGTTGACGGACATAGTGGCCTAATGGTGAGGGCTGACATAAATGAGGAGGCGCATAGTAAACGAGCGGTTGGAGTTTGAGAAGGCGTAGGAGTGGCTTGGCCAAGCGGCGATCAAGTTTGCACTCTTTCACAGCCTGGCTAGCGCTTTAGGGTTAATGTGATTAAAGAAATTGTGTGATGGTCCGATAACTACTAAAGTCGCACGACACATTCGATTGCCATACGAGGCTGCCATGCTAAAACCCTTTGCTCTCATTCTCTATGCGTTGCTCCTGGCGATGACTTCTTATGTACAGGCGTCTACCACCGAGGCGGCGGAAGCGGCCGCGCTCGCTTGGCTGGAAGCGATCGATCAAGGTGAATATGAGCAGGCTTGGGAAAAGTCGTCGCCGCTGTTGAAGACGCCGCTTTCTCCCACCATGCTGCAGCGCGTGGTGACGCTGGCCCGCAACGATTTGGGCAGCGTCGAGTCGCGGCGGCGCATCCGCATGTCGCAGTACACCTCGATGCCTGGGGCGCCGCGCAACGACTACAAAGAGTTCGCTTTTAAAACCCAGTTCACGAATAACCAGCGCGTGGTCGAAGTCGTCACGCCACATCTGGAAGAGGGCACGTGGCGAGTGAGCGGCTACTACGTGCAGTAACGTGATTCGCGCCCATCAATAGCCGCAACGTTGGCGGCTAGTGTGTTTTCTACACGATCAGCCCCGCCAGTGCCTGCATCCCCAGGACTAGCAGAAGCACCACACTGCCCAGCGCTAGGCTGGTCTTTAGCGCATGGCGTTTCCACATGCTTTCCACTCGGTGCCCAAAACGGTGTACCAGCCATGCTAGTCCGTAGTAACGCAGCCCGCGGGCGATGAGGGCGGCCAGGGCGAACAGCGCGATGGGGTAGCCCGAGAGCCCGGCGGTAATCATCGCGACCTGAAACGGAATCGGCAAAATGCCAATGGCGAGAATGGCTGCAAAGCCGTACTGGTCAAAGAAGCCTTGAAACGCCTGATAGCTCTGCTCCATCCCCATAAATTCGATAAACCACGTGCCGAGGGATTGGTAGAGCACCATGCCCACGCCGTAGCCCACTATCGAAGCCACTAAACAGCCCAGCGTGGTAACGGCGGCAATAGCCCAGATGCGCTGCCGGTTCACTGCCATTAGCGGGATTAATACCAGTTCAATGGGAATCGGCAGAATAATGGTTTCTAAAAAGGAGAGCGTGGCGAGCAGCCACAACATATTTTTCGAGCCGTTAATACGCTCAAACCACTGCTTCGTACGCGTTGATGTAAAGGCCATAGGAGCGCTACAGGGAAGGGTTAATACGGCGGTAAACAGCGGTTAATAAGCTATACACGCCAAACGCAAATAGCCCAACAGCCACAAACGCGAGCAGCCACTGGCCCAAGGCTTGGCCTCTTAACGTGCTGAACACTTCGGTCGTGCCGCCCGCTTGGTTAGGGTTGAACTGGTAAGCCGCTAGGATAAAGAAGCTGCCAACCATAACAAATACCAAGCCACGCACCGCTAAACCAAAGCGGCATACTGGGTAAGCCCAGCGCTGCACTTTGGCAGGCATTGAGAAGTGGCGGTCGAATTTTGCTTTCCAGCCTTTAATGGCATGGGCGATGCCCGCGCCAATCAGCGCAATGCCGACTGCCGCCACCAGCCAGCGCCCGAAGGGCTGCTGCATCAGCCAACTGGCCGCACTTTCAGAACCATCTCCTGAGCCGCTAGAGCCGCCGATATGAACCACAAGCTTGGCAGCAAAAAAGGCCAAGAACGTATGCGTAACGGCGCTAACCAGCAAGCCCCCGCGAATCGCCAGCCCTTTAGTGCCGCTGCCGTGGTGATCAGTATCCTGAAGGGCTTGCAGCGTGCGCCATACGGCATAGCCCACTAACCCCAATGCAATAACGCCCAGCAGCACTTTGCCGAAGGGGGCGGTTAGTACGCTTTCAAGCGCGCCGCGGCTGCCTTCGGTTTGGCCGCCTTGGCCAAACGCCGCCAGTGCCGCTAATCCACCCACCAGCAGATATACCACGCCTCGCGATGCGTAGCCCAAGCGGGCGAACAGTTTTACCGCATCCCGTTGGTTCGGGGGGTTACTGTCCATGATGTCCTCCTGACGTAAATGGCAATGGCGATCCTTCCGGCGGCCCATACTGTGGGTGTAGGGAGATAATGTCCAGCGTAGCGTTTATTGGGCATTTGGCGATAAAAGGGACGCAAACTGAGCAAGATTCGGGTGGGTCCTGGGGCCTTGGCTGGTTAAGCTTGAACTACCGTGAGCGTTACCCCTTAGCCTTGCCCGTGAGATAGAAGCAATGAACGACTATGCCCGCATCGAAAAAGCCATGGCCTTTATGGTGGCGAATGCCGCCCAGCAGCCGAGTTTGGAAACGGTGGCGGCGCAGGTGCATTTGAGCGCGTTCCATTTTCAGCGGCTGTTTTGCCGCTATGCAGGCGTTAGCCCCAAGCGCTTTTTGCAGGCGCTGACGCTGGCGCGGGGTAAACAGCTCATTGCCTCGGCGCAAAGCCTGGCCGATACCGCCCAGGCGCTGGGGCTAAGCGGTGGCTCGCGGCTTTACGATCATTTTGTGACACTGGAAGCGGTCACGCCTGGCGAGTTTAAGCGCCAAGGGGAGGGCGTGGAGATTGCTTACGGCATTCATCCCACGCCGTTTGGCGAAGTGTTGGTGGCAGCGACGCCAAGGGGTATTTGCCGAATGGGGTTTCTGGCCGCCACGCCCGAGGCAGAGATGCTGGCTCAGCTCGCCGCTGAGTGGCCGCGCAGTACCGTGCGCCACCGGCCAGAGGCGACCCGCTATGCCGTCGATGCGCTGTTCGAGCCAGGGAAAACGGCTGCGCCGGGGGCGCTGTCGCTACACGTACGCGGCACCAATTTTCAGCTGAACGTTTGGCGAGCACTGCTGATGATTCCCGACGGACGGCTCGCCAGCTATTCGCACATTGCCCAGGCGCTAGGCGCGCCAACAGCATCTCGGGCGGTAGGGAATGCGGTGGGCGCGAACCCGGTGGCGCTGTGGATTCCCTGCCACCGGGTGATTCAGCAAAGCGGCGCGCTAGGCGGCTACCGTTGGGGGCTAGATGTGAAACGCAAAGTGCAGGCCTGGGAAGCTGCCCAGTACGCTGAACAGTTGGAAAGCGCCCACGGCTAGTGCCCAAACACCGACCAGCCGGTGCGTTGTACGAACATCTCCAGCGCCCGTGCGCCTAGTAGGCTGTTGCCATAGCGATCTAACCCTGGCGACCATACCGCCAGCGAACCGCGCCCCGGCGCGATGGCTAAAATGCCGCCGCCCACGCCGCTTTTGCCTGGCAGGCCCACGCGAAAGGCGAACTCCCCCGAGGCATCGTAGTGGCCGCACATCATCATCAGCGAGTTGATCCGCCGTGCCCGCTGGGGTGATACCACCCGTAGGTTGCTAGGACGGTTGACACCATCGGAAGCCAGAAACAGCCCCGCGTGGGCGAGCTGGTCGCTGCTCATGGCGATGGCGCACTGGTGAAAGTAGGTGCCGAGCACTTTATCGACATCATGGCGCAGCCGCCCAAAGGCTTTCATGAAGTGGGCCAGCGATGCATTGCGGTGTTTGTGCTCCATTTCCGAGGCGGCGACCTGGTGATCAAAGCAGATGCTGTTGTCGTCTGCGATGTAGCGCACAAAGCTCAAAATTTCGGCCAGAGTCTCTTTGGGTTCGTGGCCCATCATAATGGCATCCACCACCGCAATGGCCCCGGCATTGATGAACGGGTTGCGCGGTTTGCCGCCCTCATGCTCTAGCTGAACGATGGAGTTGAACGGGTCGCCGGAAGGCTCGCGGCCTACTTTTGACCACAGCCCATCGCCCCATTTGCCCAGCGCAATGGTCAAGGTAAACACCTTGGAAATACTCTGAATCGAGAAGGGCGTGGTCGCGCAGCCCGCCGAAAAGCGCTCGCCCTCTACCGTGGCTAGGCTAATGGCAAACTGGCTGGGGTCAACGTGGGCTAGCTGCGGAATGTAGTCGGCCACGTTGCCGCGCTCGGTCTCTTGCGCAAGCTCGGCGACTATCTCGTTCAGTATCTCTTGCATATCGGGCGTAATCGGTTGGTGGCGGGAGCCGCTACCCTAGCGGAAAATACCCAAGCTGTCTGCTGGCATACCCTTTATGGCATGGCCTATAACACTAACTAAGTTAACGCCTAGCTTGATTTAAGTGTTTGTTGCAAAAGGTCTCGGTGATTTGCTTGCGTCTGCTGGGGTGGGCTCTAGACTGTCACGATAGCCGTATCACTCAAGGAGCAGGAATGGATAGGACATCCACCCCTGAGGCGTTGCCGACCGCAACGCTCAGGGAGACCATTGCCATTATCAGCCAAGTCATGGCCCCCAACGTGGCAAAAGGGGTCATTCGCCGCCGCCCGAACGTCGTCGGCGTGGTGGAGCGCTTCGGGCTGGATGCCAAAGGCATTCGGCAGCTTCAAGCGCTCAGTAAAAAGTATGGCCGTGGCCCGCTCATGCTGAACGTGCCTACAAAGAGGATGGCGGTGATCCTCGACCCCGCCGATGCCAACCATGTGTTGGCGCACACGCCGGAACCGTTCGCGACGGATGAAGCGCTTAAGCGCAGCGCGCTCGGTCATTTCGAGCCCAAGATGTCGCTCGTGTCCCACGGTGAAGCACGCCAAACGCGTCGCCACTTAAACGAGCGAGTGTTGCAGAGCGACTGCCCGCATCACCTGTTTGCCGATGCGTTCGCCCAGGTGGTCGAAGAGGAAGCCGAAACGCTCGTGGCCCGCACCCAAACCCGGTTCGATGAGCTGGATTGGCCGACCTTTCAACACGCTTGGGAGCGTATCGTGCGGCGTGTGGTGCTGGGCGATAGCGCACGGGATGACCAGACGGTCACCCGCGAATTAGCACGGCTGCGCAAGGCCGCCAACTGGGGCTTTATGCGCCCTAAGCGCAAGCGCTTGCAGCAGCGGTTCGAGCAACACTTGGCGTTTTACTACCAGCAGGCCGAGCCACATAGTCTGATGGCAATGCTCCATCACACGAACCAAGAGGCGGATAGCGCCCCGGCGCCGCTGCAGCAAGTGCCGCAGTGGCTGTTTGCGTTTGATCCCGCCGGTATGGCGACGTTTCGAGCGCTGGCGCTCTTGTGCGCGCATCCTGAGTATGCGGCCAGCGCGCTCGACGAGGTAAAAGATGCTTCGCCGCCTTCCATGGATCGGTTCAAGGCGAGCGTGCTAGAGGCGCTGCGGTTATGGCCCACCACGCCGCTGATTTTAAGGCAGACCACCCAGGCGACTCAGTGGAAGCAGGGAGAAATGCCGGCCAACACGTCGCTGTTGATTCACACGCCCTATTTTCATCGGGACGAGCGCTACCTGCACGCTGCCCATCGGTTCCTGCCAGAGATGTGGCTGCGCCCGGACGGTGCAGGGCGTTGGCCTTTGGTGCCGTTCAGCGCCGGGCCAGGGGTGTGCCCCGGCAGGCACATCGTGCTGCTCGTCACTAGCCGATTGCTCGCTGCGCTTCTTCGGCGTGCGCGCTGGGCGTTGCATCCCCCCGACAAGCTGTCCGGCGAAGCGCCGATGCCGGGGTTACTTAGCCCGTTCCATGTGCGCTTTCGGCTGGAGCGTCATTCCGTTGAAAGTGATGCCACGGCGTAAGAAGGAGACCACGCGATGCCACACGCTCAGCCTACGACCGGTTTACGTTTCGATGTGCTGGTGAATATTCTGCCTGCCGAGGCCGATATTCCGCCGCTGCAATGCTATACGGCACGAGATGGCGGTACGTTGAACTATCGGTACTATCCCGCCCGCTGCGCCTCTGCCAACGAGCAGGCCGCGCCGCCTACATTGCTGGTGCTGCTACATGGCTCATCGGCCAGCAGCCACTATTTGGCTCCCATGGCAGAGTACCTAGCGACATCGGCTGGCTTCGATGTCCTTACCCCCGATTTACGCGGCCACGGGCCAAATCCTATGCGGCGGGGTGACGTAGATTACATCGGCCAGTTAGAGGACGACCTGGCTGATCTGATCGAGCACGCGAAGCATGAACACGCGCCCCATGAACGTGTGGTGATTGGTGGGCACTCTTCCGGCGGCGGGTTGGCGCTGCGCTTTGCGGCGGGCAAGCAGGCAGGCAACTTAGCGGGTGTGGTGCTGTTGGCGCCGTTTTTAGCTTACAACGCCGCCACGGTGCGTAAAAAAGCGGGCTGGGCCAAGCCGAACCTATGGCGCATCGTACCGCTGGCGCTGCTGAATCAGCTGCGCGTTACTTGCTTCAATCACTGGCCGGTGCTGCGTTTCAACCTGCCGCTGGCGTATCGCACTGGCTCTGAAACCCGCAGCTACACCTACCGCATGATGGAGAGCTTTGGTACCGCCAATTACAAAGCTGACCTTGCCAACATTCGCGCGCCCATTCTGGTGCTGGTGGGGGATAGAGACGAGGCGTTTTACGCCAAGCAGTTCGAGCCTACCATTCACCCTCATGCGCCTCAGTCAGAGTTTGCATTCATCGCTGGCGTATCGCATCTGGATATCGTGGTGAATACTACCGCTGCTCAGCGTATCGCCCTCTGGGCAGAGACCCACGGCCTATGACATGAGCTTTATACGACTTGCGAGGGGACTTTCCTCAGTATTTAATGCCGTTGCCTTTCCTAGTTTTTAACTGAGCTTTCTAACTGAATTTCTAAGTCAGTTTTCCAACGCCATTAGTGCAAGCGAGTCACTCTATGCAACGCTACACCGATACGCAGGGCTGCCGCCATGTTTGAACGGCGCCCTCTCTTCCTGGCGGTAGGGATAGCGCTGGGCACTCTGACAATATCAGGATGTGGTTCCAGTGGCGGCGGCGGGGGTGATAGCCACCAGGGCGTGCATACCCCTAGCGGCGCTTCCCCGGGTGTCGGGGCCAGCCAAACCCCCACACCGCTTGAGCCGGGGTTGGTGAGAGTGGCGGTGGCGGATAGCGCGTTTGATGTCGCAACTATCACCAATAGCGAGCGGGTGATTGACCGCTTGGACGTGTACACCGGCTCCGCCGACGTTAGCGGGGTGGATGAGTGGCACGGCAACGCCGTCACGTCTACCATCACGGGCGGAACCTTGGGCAACGCCCGCCTGGATCTTCTGAAAATAGAGGATAGTCAGGGGGCGACGTTAAATAACGCCCTGGATTACGCCATTGGTGAAGCCGCTAATCGCGGTGCACGGGTTATCAACGCCAGTTTTTCCCGCCGTTTGGAAGCCAGCGACCCTCGGCTCACGTTCAATGGGGTGACCTCGGCGACGTCGTATCAGCGCGTGGTGGATGCCAACGGCGGCAAAGGCGGAATCTACGTGGTGAGTGCTGGCAATACGGGCAGCGCTATCGATACGCAAGGCAAGCCGATCTATGCCAGCCAGCCTGGGCTGTACGAAATGATGCTAATCGCCGTTGGCACGACGACCAATGGCGATATTCATCCATCGAGCAGTTATCCCGGTGACGATACGCAACTGCAGGCGCGCTCGATTGGCACCGATTTCGCGAACCGCGACGTGGGCGCGCAGGGCACGTCGATTTCTGCCGCACGCATTTCCGAGTATGCCGCAGGCATCGTAGGTCAGTGGCCGCACCTCACGGCACAGCAGGCGAGCCAGCGGCTATTAGATACAGCAAGCCAAGAGAGCGCTCTGTTCCAGCAAAGTAACTGCGGCGCGAGCGGCACGTTGAACTGTGGCGCGTTCTACTTGGGCCAAGGCATTGCCGATATTGACGCAGCCATGGCCCCGGAAGGCGATCTGGTCGTTAGTCAAAGCCAGCGAGTGGCCGACGGTGGCGCGCAGGCGGATGTTTCTTACCTGCAGCTTTCTGATGCCTATGGCGATGCGGTCGCAGCGTCTGGCGTGTTAGAGAACGTGGTGGCCTTTGACGCGCTGGGCCGAGATTACGCCATTGATTTAGGGCGCAATACGCAGCCCCGCACCGCGCGGGCTACGCAGCTTCGCGATCAGATGCAGCAGATGGCAAGCGCCTCCCCATCGTACGCCACTACTCAGACGGCGATTGAAGGCAACTATCGTTTCTCCACCAGCAGCACGGCCTACGGTGAGCTGCTGGCCAGCCGCTTTGACGGCACCTTTGGCAACGCCCAGCTCAGCGCCTTTCGTTTTTCGGGCGACCAGCCCAGCCCCATGGGCAGCTACGCCGAGCTAGGCGTGATGCCGATGATCTCGTTTCAAGCAGGGTCAGCGTTGACCAATGCCTTCGAGCGTGTTGATGGTGTAGAAACCCGCTATGCGCTAGGTGAACGGCTCAGCATGACGGCCTCCCATTGGCTGGTGATGCGACCAGCGACTATCAAGCGCAGCGCTCGGACGTAGGTTTGGCATGGCAAATCGCCCCAGGGCTGAGTATCGATAGCTACGTCGGCCAGCTTACCGAGCAGCAGGGCCTATTGGGCGCTAACGGCAACGGCGCGCTAGGTTTGGGCGAAGATAACCAGATGCGTTTTACGGGCGTTAGCTTGCAGGCACAGATGGATGGCTTTCGCGGTTTTGCTGAATTTGAGCAGGGGCAGGGCAGCGCATCGGGCAGCGGCCTGCTGACCAGCGTGAACGGCATGCGCGCCCAGCAAATGGCGCTGGGATTACAGTGGCAAGGGGAAGGCGAGCGCGCCGAGCGCTGGGCGCTCACCCTGCGCCAGCCGCTGCGTATAGACAGCGCCACGGCGAGCTTCGATGTGCCCGTAGGACGCCGCTTGGATGGCAGCGTGGTGCGTGAAACGCGCAGCGTGTCTCTAGAGCCGTCGGGTCGTCAGCTCGATATCGAATTGGGCTATGGGTTTTCGGCCAGTGAGCGCAGCCAGTGGCAGTTCAACCTGCTGCATACCCGAGAGCCGGGCCACGATGCTGACGCACCGAGCGACTCAGCGGCCATGGTGAACTACACCTACGCTTGGTAAGAGGCGTGAATGACCACACTGATGATTCAAGGCACCACCTCGGATGCGGGCAAAAACACTGTGGTACGGGCAATCAAAGCATTTGGATTGTATGAACTGCTTAGCTAAGCAGTTCATACGGCATGCCACGCCTCCTCCGTATCAGTCAATTAATCCATTTTCATCATAAAAAGGAAAGGGGCCGGGATATTGGTCAATAAAGCCCTGGTGGGTCACCGTGCCGTGCGTGGCCGACCAGTGGTGTAATAGATACCCTGTGGGCTCTAGCTGAAAGTGTGCAGGGCCGTTTGGAGTGAGATCCAGACTAACTTGGTGGGAGACTCCAGGGCAGCTCATCGCAAGGGTATTCGCAAAGCGGGTCTGAATGCTTCGGTGCAAATGCCCACATAATACACGCTCAACCTGATCATGTTTGCGAATTACGTCGGCTAGAGCGTCAGGCCGATTCAGCGGCTGGCGATCCATATGGCCGATGCCACTCACAAACGGGTGGTGATGCACCATGACAAGAGTTGGTTTTTCCGGATGCTCTGCCAAGGTGGCGTCTAGCCATTGCAGGCTTTCATTACTTAGCTCGCCGTGGGGCTTTCCCGGTACCGATGAGTCAAGCCCTACCAACCGTACCGGATAGTCATCCACGACCCACTGCAAATAGTCCTGATGCTGAAATAGGTAGCGGTGGTCGGGAAAGGCGGCACGTAAATGCTGACGATCATCGTGATTGCCAGGGATCAGGTACACGGGCAGCGTTAATTCCGCCATGAGTTGCTTGAAGGTGGCGTACTCTTCAGGGTGGCCAAAATCGACTAAGTCGCCGCTGATCAGCACCAGAGCTGGTCTTGGCGTTAGCTGATTAAGCGTAGTAATCGCTTTGCGTAGTGCATTAGCGGTATCCACCTGGCGGTAGGAGAGCTTACCGCCTGCCTTAATGTGCGGGTCGCTGATTTGGGCAATCAGGCATTGTTGGTCGTTAATACCTTGCTGGTCATGAAACGGTGTCGAGGCGTTCCCAATGTGTTCAGCCATTAGCCAGTTCCTTGGTCGTGTCCGTTGTCGTCGTTTTCTCTGGGTGGAATAGCACGCTTGAAGGCAGGTTCAAGCCGATGTCTGTTCCGTTTGGCCAGCGTTGCCGCGAGGGCGCTTCAATTTGTAGCGGTGAAGCTCCTCCTGTATCCACCAGCAGCCGTTGGGACTGGCCTAGAAATATACTCTGTACCACCTTGCCCTTTATATCGGCTTGGCTTAGCGGTACTACCTGAATATCTTCAGGCCGGCAGTAAACTATGGGGGCTCCCTGCAAGTGAGGGGCGACCAGTTCTCCCCCATGCACGATTAATCCTCCATCGGATTGCATGCCGATAACTTCCAGGCAGTTAACCGCACCAATAAAGTCCGCTACAAAAGCATTGGCCGGGCGGTGGTAAATCTCCTGGGGCGTGCCCAGCTGGGCAATGCGGCCTGATTGCATGACTGCGATGCGGTCACCTAACGCCATTGCCTCGTCTTGATCATGGGTAACGTAAACCGCCGTAGTGCCTAGTTCTCGAAGCAACTGGCCAATTTCAATTCTCAGCCGATCACGCAGTTTGGCGTCTAGGGCAGCCAAGGGTTCGTCAAACAGCAGCACCTTGGGGCGAACGGCGATGGCGCGAGCGAGCGCAACACGCTGTTTTTGGCCACCGGAGAGGGCATCAATGCGCCGCCCACCAAAGCCTTGTAAGTCGACCATACGCATGACTTCGTCAAGCCGATGGGCGATCTCGCTACGTGGCAAACGCTTTATTTTCAAGCCGTAGGCAATATTGTCGGCAACGCTCATATTGGGAAAGAGGGCATAGTTTTGAAACACCATTCCCACGTCGCGCTTCTCAATCGGCAGAGCGGTGACATCACGCTCTCCAAACAGCACTTGACCGCCTTTGTCGGGGCTTTCCAGGCCGCTAATAATGCGTAGTGTCGTTGTTTTGCCACAGCCAGAAGGCCCTAACAGCACTAACGTTTCGCCCGCGTTGATGTGCAGATCCAGCGGCTGCAGAGCAGTGTTGCCGCCAGCAAAGGTGCGGCTGCATTGAGTAAGTGTAATGCTGACAGATGAACTCATATAAGTTTCTCGAATAAAGCAATTAGATGACTTTAAAGGTGGCTGGCGGTTCGATTGATCAGTGGCGCTGCTGGGTGAGTTTTCCTGCCCACTGAATCGCCACCAGCAGCGGCACCACCATGACTAGAAATATCAGCGTGTAAGCCGAGCCAACTTCGAGACGCATGGAGGCGTAGCTATCGGCCAAGCCGACCGGAAGCGTCTTGGTCAAAGGGGTGTGCAGCATCCAGGTAATGTTGAATTCACCAATGGATAGGGTGACCACCATTAATGCGCCCGCCAGAATGCCGCTCATACTGTTGGGGATGACCACTCCGAAAAAGCGTTGCCTGAAGCTGGCACCTAAGCTGGCAGCGGCTTCTTCCAGTTGGGGAAGTTTGGCGGTTTGCATCACGGAGAGCACCGCGCGCACCATAAAGGGCAGGGTAAACAGCACATGACCAACAAGAATGAACAGCCAGCTACCGCGAAACTCACGATAGCTACCGTAGGCTAGTAACAAGGCAAGCGCGGTGGCCAGCCCCGGCACTGCAACCGGTAGCAGCAGGAGTTCTTCAATCGCGTTGGCCCAGCGGCGTCGACTACGTAGCAGGCCATAGGCAGCAGGCACGCCAACCAAAATAGTGATTAATAAGCAGGCAAGAGCCAGTTTAATGGAGAGCCAGATGGTATCTGCATAGAGCTCCCATACCTCATTTACCCAGCGTAACGTCAGCCCACTCTCCAGGCCTACAAAGTAATTTTCGGTCAGCCCTGCCATCACAGACATGGCGACGGGCACCATCATGAACAAGCACACCAGCAGGGTGAAGCCCAATTGCAGCGTAAAACGAAGGCGAGATTTCATACCGAAGCCCCTAAGTTGCCGCCAGCCAGCCTACGGGCAAGGCTCAATGCCATCCAGGTGATCACGCCCAGTACCACCGAAAGCGCGGCAGCCATGGCGAAATTGGCGTAGTTGGTGAATTCACCATAGATATTGAGCGGTAAAATGCTTAATCGCGTGCCCAGGGTAAACGCCGTACCAAACGCACCCATGCTGGTAGCAAAACAGATAGCCCCAGTAGAAAGCAGAGCAGGTGCAATGCCGGGTATTATGACGTCTTTGGTGACCTGCCAAGTATTAGCGCCTAACGAGCGGGCGGCTTCTTCGATACTTTTGTCCAGGTTGTCGCAGGCCGCCATTACCGTGGTAATCACGCGAGGAATCGAAAAGTAGAGGTAACCTATAAATAAACCGGCCAGCGAGTAAGCGAACATCCAGCGCTCACCAAACAGCCATAGGCTGGCCTGCGCCAGCGCCCCTTGGCGACCACCCAGCATAATCACTAGAAATCCCACCACCACGCCTGGAAAGGCCAATGGAAAAGTGAGGATCGCCACCAAGGCTGCCTTACCAATAAAACGGTGACGAGCGAGGAAGAACCCAGCGAAGCCCGCTATGGCCACCGCCGTGATCGACACGACAAGCGAGATGCCTACGGTGGTCACGAGGCTAATCAAGTACTGACGATGGGTGAGAATGGTGAGATAGGCGCTGATGCCGCTGCTTCGGTCAACCTCGGCACCCATCACTATCAAGCGTGAAAAAGGCAGCAACCAGAAGGCGCAGAAGATGACCAGCGCAGGCATCAGCGCTAACAAAGCGATCAGTCTTTTACGCCTCGCTGGGCCTACGCTAGCTGACTGGGGTCTAAAGTAAGAAGCAGCCCCGGAGGGCTGCTTGGATGCCGCGGTCATGATTAACGCACCTCCGATAAATACCGCTCAGAGAAGCTGCGTTGTGCAGCCGCCATGGCGGTGTAATCGACGGCTTCTGCGCGGGCATAATCGCTATCCGGCAAGAAGACTTCCCGTGCTTCAGCGGAGATGGCGCTTTCACGTACGGGGCGTAAATAGGCGTCTGCCCATACCGCTTGACCTTGGTCAGACAGCACGAAGTCAAGCACCTGCTGGCCGTTCTCAGGATTCGGACCCTCTTTTACCAGGCTCATCACATAAGGAACGACCACGCTACCTTCTTCGGGAATCACAAACTCAACGTTAGCACCGTCGCTGTGGCGGGCACGGTAAGCGTTGAAGTCGTAATCGAGGAGAATCGGTATTTCGCCAGAAAGCACCCGCGCATAGCTAGTCTGCTTAGGCACAATGGGGTCGTTTTCGGCGAGCTCATTGAAGTAGTCGATGGCCGGGGTGAAGTCGTTAAGATCGCCACCCATTGCTAAGTTAACGGCGACCGCACCCACGTAGCCGACAAAGGCGCTAGCGGGGTCAAGGTAACCCACCATGCCCTGGTACTCAGGCTTGAGCAGATCTTCCCAGGAAGTAGGCACCGGCGCGCCGTCTAAGGCATCGACGTTAACCATAAAACCGAGCGTGCCGGAATGAATGGCGAACCAGTTGCCCTCAGGATCTTTCAGGCCTTCAGGAATCTCATCCCAGTGCTCGGGCTGGTAAGGCGCTACTACATCCTCTTCCATGGCTTGAATGCCAAAGGTCACACCGTAGTAGACGACATCCGCTACCGGACTCCCCGCTTCGGCCACCAACTGAGCTAAAGACTGGCCGGAGTTCTTATTGTCTTGGGGCACGCGAATGCCGGTTTCCTGTTCAATCAAGCGCAGCTGAGTTCCCCAGTCAGCCCATTCTGGCGGGCAGTTGTAGCAAATGGCACTATCGCTTGATTGCGCAAAAATGCTCCCTGACGCGCTGATAACCGTCGTGGCCAATACTGCTTGATAAAGATGCTTGAGATTCATGATGTGCTCCTCTATGAAGTGCCTAACTTGAACTTGCGAGTTGTCGGCATTCCGACACTCTCGCCCTTACGCAGCGCGTGGGGCAGGGGAGCAGGTGTGCAAATCTCTCCCCGAATCTTGGCTAGTAGAGTTTGAACCGCAGTACGCCCAATATCGGCGCGTGGCTGCTCAATAGTGCAAAGTGCAGGGTAAATGTGCTTGCCCAAGGCAATACCATCGAAGCCCATAACAGAAAGGTTTTCGGGGACGCTAAAACCCTCACGCTGTAGTTCGCCCATCAGGCTGATAGCGAGCAGATCGTTGGTACAAATCACCGCTGTGAGGGCATCCTCACCCGTTAATTCAGGCGTCAGGCTGTTTAGATCTGCTTGGGTATGGCGCTCCATTTCAACCAGTGGTCTAGGCGTGAAGCCAGCTTCGATCATGGCATGGCAATATCCCGAATATCGCTGTTTCGCACGGTCTGACTGAAGTAGCGGACCAGCCACCATGCCAATGCGTGAGTGGCCAAGGGCAAGTAAATGCCGTGTGGCATCCGTACCTGCAGCGTGGTTGTCTACGCCGATAGAGGTGAAGCCGCTATTGGCAGGTGGGTTATAGACCAATAGGCATGGAGTGGTTTCAAGCCTCAATTTGTCCAACACGGCGCTACTTCCAGCATCGGCGACAGTGAGAACTAAGCCATCAACACGTTGACGTAGCATTTCTTCGACAATGTCGCTTTCACGGCTTGGAGAGTACTCACTGGTTGTCACTAGCAATGAATAGCCACAGGCGCGTGCTGCTACTTCCATGGCCTGCAGTTGCTCCGCAAACACCGGGTTGTCGAGACTTGGCACCATCACCCCGATCATTTGTGTGGCTTGGGAGCGCAACTGCTGAGCAACTTTATTAGGCCGAAAGGCCAATTGTTTGGCAGCGTCAAAAACACGCTCTCGTGTAGTTGGGCGTACCAAATCAGGGTTAGAAAAAGCGCGTGCTGCTGTTGCCCTAGATACCCCGGCAAGTTTGGCGACGCTAAGTAAATCTGCCATGCACAATACCTGTCATTGATTCAATGAGATCGATCTCATTTATTAGGTATTAGCCTAGTGAGGGGATGTGACGAATAAATGTCGGGAATATGTATTTTTGACTTGGTTATGATGACAAGGTGCTTAATCCTTAGCGTCTTGAGCGAGACGAAGAAGAGAGCGTGTTTTCTTGCTCACATTGCGATGATTTATATAGGCCGCTAAAGTCTCGTTCTTAACTCGATGGGCAAAATATCGCCATGACCACACTGATGATTCAAGGCACCACCTCGGATGCGGGCAAAAGCACCGTGGTGGCGGGGCTTTGCCGAGTTCTCAAGCGCCGGGGTCTCTCGGTGGCCCCGTTCAAACCACAAAACATGGCGCTAAACAGTGCGGTGACCAGCGATGGTGGCGAGATTGGCCGCTCCACCGCGCTACAGGCCCAAGCGGCCGGCGTCCTTCCCCATAGCGATATGAACCCGGTACTGCTAAAGCCAGAAACCGACCGGGGTGCCCAGGTGATTCTGCGTGGTAAGGTGTACGGCCATATGGACGCGCTGGACTACCACGCCTTCAAACGCACCGCCCAAGAGAGCGTGATGGCAGCGTGGCAAGCGTTAGAGCAGCGCTATGATGTGATTATTGCCGAAGGCGCAGGCAGCCCGGCGGAAATCAACCTGCGCAAAGGGGATATTGCCAATATGGGCTTTGCCGAAGCCGCGGACTGCCCGGTGCTGCTGGTGGGCGATATTGACCGCGGCGGCGTGTTTGCTCAATTGGTTGGCACGCTGGCGCTACTGAGTGACAGCGAACAGGCCCGCACCAAAGGCTTTATTATCAACCGTTTTCGGGGCGATATTGCGCTGCTGGAGCCAGGGCTAGAGTGGTTGGAAGCGCGCACCCAAAAGCCGGTGCTGGGCACGCTGCCGTATCTACAAGGGCTGCTGCTGGATGCCGAAGATAGCATCGGCACCGTGCAGGCGGAGAAAGAGAGCCAAACGCTCAAGGTTATCGTTCCTGCACTGCCGCGCATCAGTAACCATACCGATTTCGATCCGCTTCGCCTGCATCCGCAGGTATCGCTTAGCTTTATCGGCCCCGATCAGCCCATTCCCTGCGCTGATGTGATCGTACTTCCCGGCAGTAAAAGCACCGCTAGCGACTTAGCCTGGTTAAAGCGCCAAGGTTGGGACGCCGCGATGACTCGCCACCTGCGCTATGGCGGCAAAGTGCTGGGCATTTGCGGCGGCTTTCAAATGCTGGGGGAGTGGGTGGATGACCCCGACGGGCTAGAGGGCACGCCCGGGAAAGTCGCCGGGTTGGGTCTGTTACCGCTGACGACACGCATGGTGGCGGGCAAGCAGCTTCGCAACGTGAGCGGCATGTTGGTGGGGGAAGAAGCAAAGGTAAAGGGATACGAGATCCATAACGGCGTTAGCAAAGGCTCCGCTCTGGACAATCCGCTATTCGATCTCGGTACCCACTTGGATGGGGCCATCAGCGAGGACGGCCAAGTGATGGGCACTTACCTACACGGCCTGTTTGATCATCCAGACGCCTGCCAAGCGCTACTCACGAAGCTTGGCCTAGCCAAGGCAGGCAGCGTAGATTACAACGCCCACCGCGAACAAGCCTTGGAGCGCTTGGCCGATACGCTAGAAGCACATCTGGATATTGACGCGATCCTGGCGTTAGTCAAATCTTAACGGAGGTTATTCCGCTGCAGTGTCTTTCGATGGACGTTTCGCCATCAAGGTAATTTCTACCGAACTGCCACCGCAAATGTGGGGTGATTCAGTACAAGTGCGCGCTGGGTAGCGCCCTGGCTCAAAAAAATTCGGCGTAGATGCTGTCTAGCGCATTGATCTGTTTTAGGTCAGTGAGGTGAACATCCACGCGAACCACATCCGCCAGACTGCCACCTTCTTGCTCTAGCATGCGCGCGAGTTCGCGCATCACTAGGCGGGTCTCCTCTTTAACATCGCCTCGCGCCGCTTCCCCGTTGGAAAGATCGGCCACCGTCAGGCCAGAAATAAACATATAGTGGTCGTCAACTACCATATGGCTACCCGGGAAACTGGGTTTTGGCAGGGTAGGGTCGTTGATGAACTGTGTCATGTGCTCTCCTTGGCAATGAGACTCAAATAAAGCAGCCTTGAACGTTATGACTTGCGGCTTGCAGAGTCGTTCAATTTGCCTGAATGATCAAAAAATCAGTGGCTGACGCAAATACTCTGCCAAAAAATCGATGAGTAGCCGCACCCTGATAGGTGTGTACTGGCTATATGGATACACCGCATAAATATCGGCATTTGGTAAAGCGTAATCAGGCAATAAGCGAATCAACTTGCCGGTTTTGACATGTTTCACCACGTCCCACTCTGCACGTACCGTGACACCCAGGCCTTGTAGCGTCCAGTGTAAAACGGTTTCACCATCATTGGCGCTTAGCGAGCCAGCTACTTTAACGTGGTGATGCTCATTCTCTTTGATAAATGTCCAATTACCGTAGGTATCATCGTTTTGGCGCAGAAACAGACAGTTATGGTGAGATAGTTCACGAGGATGCGCGGGCGTTCCTGCTTTTTTTAAATAGCGTGGTGCTGCGCATAGCCAGCGTTGATGAGTCACTAGCTTGCGTGCATGTAGCGTGGAGTCAGGCAAGTTGCCAAAACGAATACACACATCAAGCGAGCGCTCAATAAGATTGACTGGGTGATCGGTTAGGTAAAGTTGGCAGTCAATTTGAGGATATTCTCGGACAAACTGAGATATTGCGTCTGCTATATACTTTCGTCCAAAACCAAACGGAGCGTTAATCCGTATGGTCCCTTCTGCGCCAGTGCTCTGCTGGCGAATGGCACGCCGCATTGTGTCCATTTCGCGGCTAATTTTCTGTGCATATTCAAGATATAGCTGACCACTACTGGTGAGACTCATTGCTCTTGTGGAGCGAATAACTAGCTGACAACCCATGTTTTTTTTCAATTTGAGCTAGTCGTTTACTAGCTGCCGCCGAAGAAATATCCAGCGCTTTCGCAGCGTTTGAAATACTGCCTTCAGCGCATAGCAAAATAAAAAAAATCGAGTTCGGATACGCTACTCATTGTTAACTCTCAGGTTAAAACTAAATTAACTCTGAGTTTATTGCTGATGTCTGATGATGTCACCTAGGATGCGTTCAGGTTCACACAATAAGCCCTTAACAAGTAGGAGCATCTCATGCGAACACATAACGTTGCAGTCATTCCTGGTGATGGTATTGGTACAGAAGTAATTGGCGCTGGCAAAAAAGTGCTTGAAGCGCTGGCGAAGAAGAACGGTGATTTTACCTTTAATTTTGAGGAGTTTGATTGGAGCTCCCAGCGGTACCTGGATCAAGGCCAGTACATTCCTGAAGGTGGCCTTGAAAAATTAGCGACGTTTGATGCCATTTATTTTGGCGCGGTAGGCAGCCAGCAAGTACCCGACCATATTTCACTTTGGGAACTGCGGTTAGCCATTTGTCAGGGGTTTGACCAATACGCCAATGTGCGTCCTGCTCGCGTTTTACCAGGCGTCAACAGCCGGTTGCAGCATGCCGATAAGATTGACTGGGTCATCATTCGTGAGAATAGCGAAGGGGAGTATTCAGGCAACGGTGGGCGCGTTCATCGTGGTTTACCGGACGAAGTAGCGACAGAAGTGTCGATTTTCTCTCGCAAAGGTATCGAGCGTATCCACC
The DNA here is from genome assembly GCF_001596805.1 of Halomonas sp. KX33721. NCBI lineage: Bacteria > Pseudomonadati > Pseudomonadota > Gammaproteobacteria > Oceanospirillales > Halomonadaceae > Halomonas > Halomonas sp. KX33721. Next base: position 26,513 of record NZ_LVIA01000023.1, read on the forward strand.
GCTTTGCCTTCGAGATGGCCCAAAGTCGGCCCCGTAAGCAGCTTACTCTGGTTACTAAATCCAATGCTCAACGTCACGGTATGGTGCTGTGGGATGAAATCTTTTTTGAAGTGGCCAAAGAGTATCCCGATGTTTCCATTGACCGTGAGTTGGTGGATGCGGTGACTACGCGCATGGTGCTGAAACCTGAAACGCTTGACGTGGTGGTAGCGACTAATTTGCATGCCGATATTCTCTCCGATTTAGCCGCTGCGCTTTCAGGCAGCTTAGGGATTGCTCCTACGGCAAACCTCAATCCAGAACGTCAGTTCCCCTCGATGTTTGAGCCCATCCACGGCTCTGCCTTTGATATTGCGGGGCAGGGCATAGCCAACCCTGTGGGTTCTTTCTGGACCGCGGTCATGATGCTGGAGCATCTGGGCGAACAGTTAGCCGCTGAGCGTCTTATGGCAGCCATTGAGCGTCTAACGGCTTCAGGATTACAGACCAAGGATCTTGGAGGTACGGCTACTACCCACGATGTCACTCTCGCTATTTGTTCTGATATTGAAAGCCAGGCGTAAGCAATCGTCATGAACATTTTGATAGCGCCAGATAGCTATAAAGGATCGCTTAGCGCGACTGAAGCCGCTGCAGCCATGGCGCGTGGTTTCAAGCGCGGCTGCCCCGATGCTCAGATTACTCAATGCCCGCTTGCTGATGGTGGAGAAGGAACATTGGATGTTCTGTTAGTCAGCGGTTATGCCACGCGGCAAACGCGTTCTGTCATTGACGCATATGGTCGTGAGCATCAGGCGGCGTGGGGGTGGGATGAGCAGAATGCGACGGCATTTATAGAACTGGCGCAGGCAAGTGGGTTATGTGCTGATATGGCGAGCAAGCCAAGTGCTGTGGAGCGTGCTAGCACCTTTGGCGTTGGCCAGCTTATCCGCGAAGCGCTGGACAAACAGGTTCAGCATATTGTGCTGACGTTAGGAGGAAGCGCTACCAACGACGCCGGTGCAGGCATGTTAACGGCCTTAGGCGCACAGCTTCTGGATGCAGAGGGCCACTGCCTGCCTTTAGGAGCCGCCGCACTGGAAAGGGTTCAGCGCGTGGCGCTGGATGCGCTAGATCCTAGGCTTGCCAGCGTGTCATTTACTGCTGCGGTGGATGTTAGTAACCCTTTGCTCGGTCAAAACGGGGCCACCGCGATTTTTGGTCCACAAAAAGGAGTCGCAGCTGGCTCGGTCACAAGGTTGGATCGCGCATTAGCGAACTTTGCACGGTGTCTTTGTCTGGCGCTGGATAAGCCATTGGTCGATTTTCCTGGTGCGGGCGCGGCCGGGGGAATGGGGTTCGCTGCCCAGGTTGCGTTGGGTGCCGAGCTAACGCCTGGTATCGAGCTTGTCATGAGGCATTGCCAATTTGATTGCCTTTTAAAGAAATGCGATTGGGTGGTGACGGGAGAAGGTCGGCTAGATGGGCAGAGTCTTGCCGGGAAAACGCCTATTGGCGTCTCTAAAGCAGCGGCGGTACAAGGTGTTCCCGTCGTGGTGCTTGCAGGCAGTTTAGGTGACGGCTGGCAGAATGCCTATCAAGCGGGTGTTACTGCTGCATTTTCACTGGTAGACGGCCCTGTCTTATTAGTGGATGCCATCGCTCACACCAACAAGCTGATTGAAGATCGCTGTGAAGCGTTGGCGCGATTAATGACGGTGAATCAAATAAATAACCTACCCAAGGAGGTGTTTTCTCACGCTAACTCATGATGACTTTATTCTTTTCTACATAACGAACGCAGCATTCATAGCAACAGTGACAACAACAACATTAATGGAGTATTCCTATGAAAACGTTCACAACACTTTTAACGAGTGCATTGTTCACTGCCGTTGCGGGCAACGCCCTTGCTGATGATCGTAGTGATTGGCCAAACAGTCTTACGATTGGTACCGGTAGCCAAGGTGCGACCTATTACATCTATGGCTCGGGTTGGGGAAATATAGCCAGTGAGGCGACTGGCGCCAATTTCGGAGCAGAGGTCACCGGTGGGCCAGTCCAAAACGTGACGCTAGTGCAAATGGGTGAACACGAGTTCGGTATGGTGACCATGGGGCCTGCTTACCAAGCTTGGGTTGGTGAAAGTGCCCTGGCTCCAGGTGTCGAGCATACTGACATTCGGGCAGTATTTCCGATGTACCAGACCGCCCTTCAGGTGATTGCTCTAGAAAGTTCCGGAATTGAGTCCATCGCTGATTTAGATGGCAAAACGGTGGGGATTGGCCCTGCTGGCGGTACCGGGGATCTGTATTATCCCCAGCTTTTTGATGCTTTAGGTTTGGACGTCGAGACACGTAATGCCGGAGCAGCCGATCAAGCGGGGCAGGTACAGGATGGATTGCTAGATGCGTTTGCCTTTGCTTCTGGCATGCCGGTATCTGCATTTAGTCAGCTAGAAGCTCAGGCTGATGTCAATATTTTCTCGTTTTCCCCCGATGAAATCGCCGTATTTGCCGAGCAGTTCCCTGAACTGTCTGCTTCCGTGATACCTGCCTCTATTTATAGCAGCTTAGAAGAGGATACCTCTGCGGTATCGCTGTGGAACGTTGCCATTACGCATAAAGATATGCCTGATTCGCTGGTGTATGAAGTGACGAAGGCGGTGATGGAGAATAACGACCGGATGATGCAGGTACATGGCGCTGCTATTGAAACTCTACCTGAGAACGCTAAGCACAACGCTTTTATTCCCTGGCATCCGGGAGCTGTCCGCTGGTTTGAAGAAAATGGCGTAGAGATTGACGACGATTTGAAAGGTTAATTAAAACGGCATATTGCGTGCGGGTATAACTCGCACGCCTTCATCCCCAGGCTCAGTCGGCCTAGAAGGTAGGACAGCATGAGTAACAATACTCCAGAAGTGCAGCCCATCATCCGCACCGATAGTGTGTCGGATGTGCCCGTTGCCCATAATGAACGGCTGCTGTCCGGGATGACCGGCAGCATTATTTTCCTTGCGTGTGTTTTGTTTACCTCAATGCACCTATATGCCTTGAATGTCTCGCCCATCGAGACTTGGACATTTCGGATACTTCACGTTGCTGGGGGCTTGGTAGTTGGGTTTGCTTTAACTGCCGCTGTGACGCTTGAACGTGACACCCAGGTCCATCGACGTTCACCCACTGAGTGGCTAGCGTTAGCTATTAGTGGTACTGCTCTTGGTTACGCAGCGCTATGCATGGTATATGCCTGGTGGTTGCGAGATATGCAGGAAGTTGCATCAGTGACCGCGCCCTTATATCAGCTTAGTTGGGCATTAGTCATCGCTACGACATGCGCACTTCTCAGTAGTTGGACGTGGCGCAGTGATGATAAACATATTCACTGGGCTGATTGGATTTTGATGGTGGCTTCTATTTTGGTCGCTGCTTACTTAATCTTTGTTATTGATCGCTGGCGTATGGTGGCAGGTATGCCACTAGTGGGCCAAACGGAACTGCTTGTGTCCGTTGTTGGTGTTGCGTTGATTATGGAGTTAACGCGTCGCGTAGCGGGGCTAGCATTGATTGTCATCACCGGGGTGTTTTTGGTGTATGCGTTTGCTGGACCGTTACTGCCTGGCATTCTTGAGCATCAGGGCTATGGCGCACCGCGCTTCTTCTCCTATCTCTATACCGACAATGGGATTCTTGGCCCGACAACGGCGGTGTCGTCAACGTATATCATTCTATTCATTACCTTTGCCGCGTTTTTACAAGCGTCCAAGGTGGGTGACTACTTTGTCAATTTTGCCTTTGCTGCAGCGGGGCGCTCCCGTGGTGGGCCTGCCAAAGTAGCCGTCTTTGCATCTGGTTTAATGGGGATGATCAACGGAACGTCTGCGGGCAACGTGGTAGCCACTGGTTCGCTGACTATTCCGCTCATGAAGCGTGTGGGGTATCACCCGCGCAGCGCAGGGGGGATTGAGGCGGCCGCGTCTACGGGCGGACAAATCGTACCGCCCATTATGGGCGCTGGTGCCTTTATTATGGCTGAAATTACCGGTATTCCTTATACCGATATCGCCATTGCCGCTTTAATCCCTGCCGGGCTCTATTTTCTATCTATTTATTTGATGGTGGATCTGGAGGCCCGTCGAGATGGCATGCAGGGCTTGGCAAAAGACCAACTGCCTGTTTTTAAAGATATGGTGAAGCAGGTCTACCTATTTTTACCCATCATCATTCTGGTTGGCACGCTTTTCATGGGCTACTCCGTCATTCGTGCGGGCACGCTGGCCATGATCAGTGCAGCGGTAGTTTCCTGGTTCACTCCTCACTGGATGGGACCTAAAGCCTTGCTTAATGCGCTCTCCTTGGGTGCCCGTATGGCAGTTCCATTGATTGCCGTATGTGCCTGTGCGGGCATTATTGTAGGGGTGATCTCATTAACGGGCGTTGGCGCGCGGTTTGCTTCAATGCTGCTAGGCATTGCTGATGCTAGCCACTTTCTAGCGCTCTTTTTCGCTATGTGTATTTCTATTTTGTTGGGAATGGGCATGCCTACGACAGCCGCCTATGCCGTCGCGGCTTCCGTGGTAGCCCCCGGATTGCAGCAAATTGGTATTCCGCCGCTGGTGGCCCATTTCTTTGTTTTTTATTATGCCGTGCTCTCTGCGATTACCCCGCCAGTGGCCTTGGCAGGCTATGCAGCCTCTGCCATTGCCAATACGGACCCTCTTAAAACGGCCATGACGTCGTTCAAGTTCGGGCTATCTGCGTTTATCGTTCCGTTTATGTTCTTTTATAGTCCTGCACTGTTGATGGAGGGTCACTGGTGGGAAATCCTCCGGGTAGTGATCACTGCGAGCATTGGGATTTACCTGCTGGCGGCGGCGGTACAAGGCTACTTTATGAGTGGACGCACGAATGTTTTGCAGCGCCTGATTCTTCTATTAGCAGCGCTGGCGATGATCGCCGGTGGCTGGATGACGGATTTATTGGGTATTGGGTTAGGAAGTATCGTACTGACAACGCAGCTTGTCGCCTCTCGTTCAATGGCAAAATCTCCCAGTTAAACTGGTGTCATCACGCGCTTTGCTCTACGCTGGCGGGCTTTTATAGCTCGCCAGCGCTTGTTGTAAGGTAAAGAAGTGGCGGGGTGATTGAACGCAACGAGAGAGCGTTATGAAGGTAGTCCATGTAAGTCAGAGTGAGCCGCGTGATGCGTGTTTGGCCAAGCTATGTGCTGAGGTGTATGGCCAGCAGGCAGGCCTAACGCCGCTGGTAGTGTTTACCGGTACTAAAAATGTACTGTTTGCCCAAGAAGGCGCACGCCTTTTGGCGGGCGTAGACGGTGCTGGAAAGCCGCTGGCGCTAGCCCTGCTGGTGCTTGATGAAGCGGGCGAGGGCATGACCGTGACTCACGCCTGGGAGTTTGCAAAAGGTGCAAAAGCTCGTTTGTTGAGCGAGCTCAGTCTGAAGGCTCCGCTGCGCATCGATACGCAGGATGAAAAAGAGAAAGCGTTCTATCAGAAGTGCGGCTTCAAACGCTGGTTCGCGGCGGATAATGGCCAGCATATTGGGCTGTCGGCGCGCCATCCTGCCAAGAGCCTTGAGGCGCTATCGCCCACGTTAGCACTGGATGAAGCACTGATTTTGCGTCGTTTTAAACACGATGCGGCTGCGTTTGCTCAGGCTAAAGAGGCATTTTTAACCGGGATCAATAATGTGCCTGCGACGCTTTAAGGCAACGCGACGTTCCATTATTCGCGACTAGCTTGCACGCTGTTGTCATGTTCTCAATAGCGTGGCTAGGGCACGTGATCAGGGAGTAAAACGCTATCGTTTGTCGAAGGTTTGGAATACCCCACCCAAGCAACGGCGTTGGGTGGGCAAACGCTACTTCGCCAATTCGCGCATAGCGGTTTCCAGCCCTTCCAGCGTCATCGGATACATACGCTCGTCGATGAGCTCGCGAATGAGCGTGGTCGAGTAGGTGTATTCCCAAGTGCGGGGAGGCATTGGGTTAAGCCAGGCTAAACGGGGGAATTTCTCGGTCAAGCGTTTGAGCCACACGCCGCCGGCTTCATCATTGAAATGTTCGACGCTACCGCCAGGATGGGTGACCTCATAAGGCGACATGGCGGCGTCGCCGACGATGACCACCTGGTAGTCCGCGCCGTAGGTGTGCAGTACGTCCATGGTAGGGATACGCTCGTTGCCACGGCGCAGGTTGTTTTTCCAGACGCCTTCGTAGAGGCAGTTATGGAAGTAGTAGTGCTCTAGGTGCTTGAACTCGGAGCGTGCCGCAGAAAAGAGCTCTTCGCAGACGCGAATGTGGTCATCCATGGAGCCGCCCACGTCCAGAAACAGCAGCACCTTGACCGCATTGTGGCGCTCCGGGCGCATCTGGATATTGAGCAGCCCGGCATCGCGGGCGGTTTCGCGAATGGTACCGTCCACATCGAACTCGTCCCGAGCGCCCTGGCGGGCGAATTTGCGCAGCCGTCGCAGGGCCATTTTGATGTTGCGGGTGCCCAGCTCCAGCGAGTCGTCGTAATCGCGAAAGCGTCGCTCGTCCCATACTTTGGTGGCGCGGCGGTGGCGGGAGCCATCTTGCCCAATTCGAATGCCTTCCGGGTTGTAGCCGTAGGCCCCAAAGGGGCTGGTGCCGCCGGTGCCAATCCACTTGTTGCCCCCCGCGTGGCGCTCTTTCTGCTCTTCCAGGCGCTTCTTGAAGGTCTCGATGAGCTCTTCGAGCCCGCCTAGCGATTCGATCTTGGCCTTCTCCTCGTCGGTGAGCTGTTTCTCGAATTCGCGGCGCAGCCACTCATCGGGAATCAGCGCTTCGATGGCGGCGTCCATGTCCTCAAGGCCCTTAAACCAGGCCGCAAAGGCGCGATCGAAGCGGTCAAAATGGCGCTCATCTTTGACCATCACCGTACGCGCCACCTGATAAAACGCCTCCATATCGGCAAACACCACGCCGCGCTCCACCACCGCGTGAAGGTCCAACAGCTCCCGCAGTGAAACGGGTACGCCTGCGCGTTTGAGGGTCTCGAACAAGCCGATGAACATGGCTTAGCGCCCGCTGTTTTTCTGGCGGCGCATCATGAACGCCAGGCGTTCAAGCAGGTGGGTATCCTGCTCGTTCTTGACCAGCGCACCGGCCATGGGCGGCAGCGCCTTGGCGGGGTCGCGATGGTAGAGCGCTTCTTGCGCCAGCTCATCGGCCATCAGCAGCTTGAGCCAGTCGACCAGCTCTGAGGTTGAGGGCTTTTTCTTCAGCCCTGGAGCGTTGCGCAGGTCAAAGAAAACCTCCAATGCTTCGCTGACCAGTTTTGGGGCAATGTTCGGGAAGTGAACATCCACAATCGCCTGCATGGTTTCGCGGTCGGGGAATTCGATGTAGTGGAAAAAGCAGCGGCGCAGAAAGGCATCCGGCAGCTCTTTTTCGTTGTTGGAGGTGATGACAATGATCGGGCGCTTTTCGGCGCGGATGGTTTCACCGGTTTCGTAGACGTGAAACTCCATGCGATCCAGCTCTTGGAGCAGGTCGTTGGGGAATTCGATATCCGCCTTGTCGATTTCATCGATCAGCAGGACCACTCGCTCATCAGCGGTAAAGGCTTCCCACAGTTTGCCGGGCTTGATGTAGTTAGCGACGTTTTCAACACCTTCTACGCCCAATTGGGAGTCCCGCAGGCGGCTCACCGCATCGTACTCATACAGCCCTTGAGCGGCTTTGGTGCTGGATTTGATGTGCCAAGTGATCAGCTTGGTGCCGAGGGATTCTGCCAGCTCTTCTGCTAATAAGGTTTTGCCGGTGCCTGGCTCGCCTTTGATCAGCAGCGGGCGCTCAAGTACCACGGCAGCATTCACCGCCTGTTTAAGCGCATTGGTTGCGATATACGAAGAAGTGGAATCAAACGCCATAGTGGGCCTCGGCTTATTGGAAGCGTGGTGAATATCAGATTCAAACAAGTGTACGTGAGGCTGGTCGCCCAGGCCAAGCGCCGTCCGCTCTCAGGCCTTATTCGGCGGCACGATGCCTTGGCGCTGCATTTGCCGATACACCGTTGGCCGTGAAACCCCCAGCTCGCGTGCCACGGCGCTAATGTTCCATTGGTGTTGCTGCAGCTGAATGAGGAGTTGGCTATCGGCGGCCTCGTTTTCAGGCGCGGTGATGGCTGGCGAGTGGGTAATGCGCTGGCTGAGGCACTGTTCGGGCAGGTCGTGTACGGTGATTTCGTCGCTCTCGGCGGTGACGAGTGCAAACGCCAGGGCGTTTTTAAGCTGACGAATATTGCCGGGCCAGGCGTAGGCAAGTAGGGCGCTGATGGCGTCGGCCCGCAGCTAGGGGCGGAGCTTCCGCCGCGTTCGCTCACCACATCGCTGAATACTTGGCGAATCACGTAGAGCTTGTCGGCGCGTTCGCGCAGCGGTGGTAAGCGCAGTTGGGCACCGTTCAGGCGGTAGTAGAGGTCTTCACGAAACTCTCCCTGCGCAATCATGGTATCGATATGGCGGTGGGTAGCGGTGATCACCCGTATATCGACCTTTTCGGGTTTGTTTGCCCCTAGCGGCATCACTTCCCGCTCGGCCAGTACCCGCAGCAGGCGGGTTTGCAGCGCCAGCGGCATATCGCCGATCTCATCTAAAAATAGCGTGCCGCCGTGGGCCTGGGGAATCAGCCCGCGCATACCTTTTGCCCGCCCGCCGGTAAACGCGCCGGGTTCGTAGCCGAACAGCTCGCTTTCGATCAGTGCTTCGGGAATCGCCGCACAGTTCACGGCAATAAAGGTGCCTTTGGCGCGGTTGCCGCTATCGTGCAGCGCACGGGCGACCACTTCTTTGCCGGTGCCGGTTTCACCGCTGATCAGCACGTTGACACTGGCTTCGTTACGCAGCCGTTCGGCCAGTTTCTGCACTTTGCGTATAGCGGGGTCGTCGGCCCCCAACCGTTCTAGCGCTGTTGGCAGCGAGGAGGCGGGCTTTCCGAGTGGTGCGATGCGCGGCCTGCGCGGCTCCAGCAGGCTAATAAAGTAGATGGCGTTGCTGGCGCGGGCGCGAAACGCCCTGAGCTGGTCGTTGGTCGCGCTGTTGATACTCAGCACATCGGCAATTTCGCACTCAAACAGTTCGCTGAGCATCGGTGCGTGTTGAGCAGACCACGGCGGCCAGCGCTGTTGGTGCGTACTGATCAGTTCGCGGCCGACGGCATTGGCGGCAATCACTTGGCCGTTCTCTTCTATCGCGATCAGCCCACGCCCATTGACGTGGACAAACTCCCGCGAGGTATCCAGGCGCACCATCAAGCAGTCGCGGTAGCGCTGCAGAAAGTAGGCGTCTTCGATCATGCGGGCGTAGAGCGTCACCAGCGAGAGGCTGAAGTTCTGGCTCTCATGCTGGGTGGGCGATTGCAGCGCAGAGATATCCAGCACGGCCATCACGTTGCCTTGCGGGTCGGCGATAGGGGCAGCCGTACAGGTCAGCGAAATATGCGTGGCGTCGAAGTGCTCCTGGTGGTGGCAAATGATCGCTTGGCGGTCGTGCAGACAGGTACCTACGGCGCAGGTACCCGCGAAGCGCTCGTCCCAGTCGGCTCCTAAATAGAGGCCCGCTTTGCGTAGCTGCTGGTCCTGGCTGGGGTTGCCGCGAAACTCGACGGTGATGCCCCGGTGGTCGGTGAGCAGCAGCACGTAGCCGAGCTGGGCGATTTGCCCGTAGAGCTGCTCGACCCCGGCGCGGGCGACGTGCAGCAGCTCATCGACGGATTCCCGGTGCTCGATCAAGGTTTGCTGGGGCACCACCCGGGCAGGGCGTGGCTGCGTGGGGTCGAGTTGGTACTCGTTGAGGCAACGTAGCCAAGAACGACGGATGGTGGCCTGCGCCGGAAGTTGCGGCATATCCAGCCCTTCACCGAGCTGGAAGATGTGCTCGATATGCTGGCGCTGCACGGAGGCCAAGCGTGTCGGTGGTAGTGATGGCGTTGGCATGGCGAATCCACACACAATTATTGTTGTGCTTCCAGCCTATGCGCTTTGGCGGTGGTGTCAACGAGGCTATGTTACGCCGTTAGTCGTGCGTTACACCTGTAACGTTGGCCGTACACAAGGCGTGACAGGTGTACGCGGTTCGCGCATTTTATAGTGATAATAAGATGCTTGATTGCTTATATTTTTCAATCGCTTATTGCCTGTTTTACGCATTTGGCACGGCGGATGCTTAGGGTTGAGTGTCTTATCGACAGTTCAACAATAACAACGACCTTGGAGTACCCGCGATGACTCACACAGAAGTAAGAACCCCAACCCACGCCACCAGCACCGTCAACGCATGGCTACAGGAGTTTGATGAGGCGCTGCAGGTAGGCGATATCCAACGCGTGCTGACGCTATTCAATGACGAATGCTACTGGCGCGACTTTCTGGCGTTTACCTGGAATCTAAAAACCTGCGAAGGCCAGAAGGAAATCCAGGCCATGCTTGATGCCACGCTGGCCAATACTCAGCCCACCCAGTGGCAGCTTGACGGTGAGGCCAGCGAAAACGGCGATACCGTCGAGACGTGGTTCACCTTCAAAACGGCCATTGCCAGCGGAAAAGGCTACCTACGTTTGATAAACGGCAAGTGCTGGACACTGCTGACCACCATGCAGGCGCTGGACGATTTTCCCGAACCGCGCAACCACCATCGCCCTAAAGGGGCCGAGCATGGTGCCAACAAACAGCGTGAAACCTGGCTGGAAGCCCGCGAGCGGGAAGAAGCGGAGCTTGGTTACACGCGCCAGCCTTACTGCGTGATCATTGGCGGTGGCCAGGGCGGTATTGGCCTGGGGGCGCGGCTAAAGCAAATGGGCGTGCCCACCATCATCATCGAGCGCAACGAGCGTGCGGGGGACTCCTGGCGCAAGCGCTATAAATCCCTCTGCCTGCACGACCCGGTATGGTACGACCATCTGCCTTACATTCCCTTCCCAGAGAACTGGCCGGTGTTTGCCCCGAAAGACAAAGTGGGCGATTGGCTGGAAATGTACACAAAAGTGATGGAGCTCAATTATTGGAGTTCCACGACCTGCGACAATGCACGCTTCGATGAAGCCGCAGGCGAGTGGATCGTGAACGTGAAGCGCAACGGTGAAGAGATTACGCTACGCCCTAAACAGCTGGTGATGGCTACCGGGATGTCCGGTATGCCTAACGTACCCAAGTTTGCAGGCTCGGAAAGCTTCGAAGGCGAGCAGCAGCACTCCAGCCAGCACCCAGGGCCGGATGCTTACGCGGGTAAAAAGTGCGTGATCGTGGGCTCGAATAACTCGGCTCACGATATTGCCGCCGCGCTCTGGGAGCACGATGCCGATGTCACCATGCTCCAGCGCTCCTCGACCCATATCGTTAAGTCGGATTCATTGATGGAAGAAGTGCTGGGGCCGCTCTACTCGGAAGAGGCGGTAGCTGGCGGGTTGACCCACGAAAAAGCCGACCTGCTGTTTGCCTCCATTCCTTACAAAGTGCTGCCTGACTTCCAGCGCCCGGCGTTTGAGGCGATTAAACAGCGCGACGCTGAGTTTTACCAAAAACTCGAAGACGCGGGCTTTATGCTCGATTTCGGTGACGATGAGTCTGGCCTGTTTTTGAAATACCTGCGCCGTGGCTCGGGTTACTACATCGATGTGGGGGCCTGCGATCTGGTCGCCAATGGCGATATTAAGCTGCGCAGCGGTGTTGGCATCGAGCGTATTAATCCGCACTCCATCACGCTCACTGACGGCAGCGAGCTGGACGCTGATTTAATCGTCTACGCCACTGGCTATGGCTCCATGAACGGCTGGGCGGCACGGCTTATCTCCCAGGAAGTGGCCGATAAAGTGGGTAAATGCTGGGGGTTAGGCTCTGACACCACCAAAGACCCTGGCCCTTGGGAGGGCGAACTGCGCAATATGTGGAAGCCCACCCAACAAGAGGCGCTGTGGTTCCACGGTGGCAACCTGCACCAGTCCCGGCACTACTCTCACTATTTGGCGCTGCAGTTAAAGGCTCGTATGGAAGGACTAGATACCCCCGTCTATGGGCTGCAGCCGGTTCACCATGTGTCTTAAAAGCTATGTGTCTTAACAGGAAGGGATACTTATGAGTCAGTCAACGAATCAGCCTCAGATGCAGGCCGCAGTGTGGTATGCCGCTAAAGATCTGCGCGTTGAGCACGTGCCGGTGCCTACCATCAACGACCCCCATGCGGTGAAAGTGAAAGTCGCCGCCTGCGGTATTTGCGGCAGCGATTTACACGAGTATGCCGCCGGGCCGATTTTTATTCCGGTAGGCAAACCGCACCCCATTAGCGGCGAACAGGCACCGATCATCATGGGCCATGAGTTTGCGGGTGAAGTGGTGGAGGTTGGTGAGGAAGTGACGCGGGTGAAAGTAGGCGACCGTGTGGCCATTGAGCCGATACTTTCACCTAACAAGGATGGCGCTTACCAGATGGAGCGCTACAACCTGACGCCGCTGCTCGGCTTTCACGGCCTCTCCGGCGGTGGCGGCGGATTTTCGGAGTTCACCGTGATGGGTGAGCATATGGTGCACAAACTGCCGGATGACCTCAGCTACGAGCAGGGGGCGCTGGTCGAGCCTGCGGCGGTCGCGCTGCACTCAGTACGCCAGAGCAGCCTCAAAGCCGGGGATAGTGCCGTGGTGTTTGGTGCGGGGCCGATTGGTTTAATGACCATCGAAGCGCTTAAAGCCGCCGGGGCTGCACAGATTTATGCGGTGGAAGTCGCACCGTCCCGTAAGGCCAAAGCCGAAGCGCTGGGAGCCATGGTCGTCGACCCACAGCAAGAGGACGCGGTGGAGAAACTGCACGCCTTGAGCGGCGGCGGGGTGGACGTGGCCTTCGAAGTGACCGGCATTCCCGCCGTGCTCAACCAAGCGCTGCACAGCACCCACGAAGGGGGCGAAGTGGTGGTGGTGAGTATTTGGGAGGGTGACGCCAGCTTCCAGCCCAATGACCTGGTCATCAAGGAGCGCACCATGAAAGGCATCATTGCCTATCGCCATGTGTACCCAGCGGTGATGGCGCTGATGCAGCGGGGCTACTTCCGCGCCGAGGATATGGTCACTCAACGCATTCCGCTGGCGGATATCGTGGAGGAGGGCTTTGAGGCGTTGCTGAACGATAAGGCGCAGGTGAAAATTATCGTCACGCCATAGCGGTACGTTTTTGAAAGGCGAAAGGCCATCCGCGGATGGCCTTTTTTAATGGGATTTTTTGATGGGCGGTGCCGCTACTCGGCATAGATCATTTTGCGCGTCATCCCGCCGTCGGCGACAAAGTTCTGCCCGGTGATAAAGCCGGATTCTTTGGAGAGAAGAAAACGGGTGAGCGCGGCAATATCTTCGGGAGTACCCACGCGCCCCACCGGATGCTGGTCACGATCGATGGCGCGGTGCTCCACCGGCTGCTGGCGGCTGGGTTTTTGCCAGTCGCTGACCTCGATCCAGCCAGGGCTAACGGCGTTGACGCGAATATCCGGGCCTAGGCTGACCGCTAGCGCGTGGGTCAGCGCGACAATGCCACCTTTGCTAGCGGCGTAGGCTTCGGTATCCGGCTCGGATTGGATGGCGCGTGACGAGGCCATCAGCACCATACTGCCGCCGTGCGGGCGTAGATAAGCAGCCCCATGCTTGGCGCACAAAAAGGCGCCGGTGAGGTTAGTGTTTAAGTAGGCCTGCCATGTCTCTAGCGAGAGCTGCTCCACCGGGCCATGGAAGGGGTCGGCAAGGCCCGCGTTATGCACGATGCCGTTGAGCTGGCCAAAGTGGCCGACGGTTTTTTCGAGGCTGGCTGCCACTTGGGCTTCATCGCTGACATCCGCCATTAGTGTTAGCAGGTTCTCACGGCGGGGCAGTCGTTCAGCGGCCGCACTTAGGGCTTCTTTATCAATATCCGTAATGGCAACGCGATAGCCGTCGGTGAGCAGGGTGTGGGCGATACCGAGACCAATTCCTTGGGCACCGCCAGTGATATAGATGATGTGGGGCTTAGTCATACGCACTTTTCCATGGTGAGTTAAACGTGTCTTGGCACGGTAGCCGTTTTAAATGTGAAATATCGATACAGCTAACGACAGCAGCTGAATAAATGCATACATTGACATTAACTGCTAATTGAAGAGGACCCAACGCTAGGGCAGCATATCCTGGAACAGTTGACAAACTTCAGCTACGTGGTATGCCTGTTCTCCTCGGTTCCGGCTGCGTGCAAGGAGATTAACAAAGAGCCCCCGATATTTTAATTGTCGATGCCATGATGGGTGTTGAGCACATGGTGTGCAGCCTCGATGCGTCAGATCAAGATCGGGATCGTTTACTGGTATTGGCGGATGAGGCGCTTTACCGCGCCAAACGCGGGGCCGCAACCAGGTGTGCCAGTAGCGCTATCCGTCGACGGCGCTGGCATGATTCGTTATGGAGCAACGCAGCAACAATTGCGCACTGCTGGTGCGCTTTTGCCGTCTGGCAAGCGATGCGCGTCTTTCGAATACGGTTTATTTTTTATAACTCTATGTATTTAAGTAGAAATATATTTATTGGCATGCGGCTCGCTACATAAACGGTAAGCAGCAAATGAACAGAGTCATTTAGGTCACTTGCATGACGACACTCGATGCTCTCCCTTCTTTGCGACGTTGCTAAGGCGATGCCTGGCAACCCACCGAGTGAGCTGGCGTGCTCCACCTGGGTCCCCTTCGGGGGACTTTTTTTTATGCCTGCTTTTCGGGGCCGTTGGTTAATAAAAGCTATCAGAGTCAGAAAACCTATAATAAAATTTCACAGGAAATTTGAAAACAGTGTTCGTATACTATATATTGTATAGGTTAGCTGGTGTCGACCAGCACCAATCCCAAGCAAGATGCAAGAGGATACTCTGATGAGCAAGCTAAAACTGATGACTGCCGCCGTTGTTTCTGCCAGTGCGCTCATGGCCAGCCAAGCTGCCATGGCCTACGAAGCGGGTGATGTGTTCGTCCGTGGTGGTGTTGCCCAAACAGATACTGGTTCCGGTAACGGCAACGTGGGTGACGCAGACCTCAACGTGCAAAGTGCCCGTGGTTTCACCTTCGGTGCGGGTTACCTGTTCACCGACAAAATCGGTATGGAGCTGAACAGCTCTGAAAAATTCGAGCATGACCTGAACACACGCCCGGGTGGCGATGCAGGCAGCGTCGATCGCCTGCCGGTCAACCTGCTGGTCAACTACTACCCGATGGGTGGTTTAGACTCTAAAGTACAGCCCTACGTTGGTGTTGGCTTAAACTACACCCGCTTCTCTAGCGAGCCGACAGGTTTGAGCATCGATGAGAGCTATGGTGCCATTGGCCAAGCGGGTGTGGACTTGGCAGTGACTGACAACGTCATGCTGAATGGCTACGTTAGTTATGCTGACGTGAGTGCCGACATTAATAACGCGGCTGGCGCCACCATTGGCGAAGTCGATATGGAGCCTGTGACCATCGGCGGTGGTATTACTTACCGCTTCTAATCCAGGTTTGTAAGACACACGCCCGGCCCACTGATGTGGGCCGGGCGTTTTTGCATTGGTAGATTATTACTGCGTTAAATTATCTGAGCCGCTATCCGTCACCAGAATATTATCTTCAATGCGAATACCGCCGCAGACAGCCAACTGATCAACCAGTGTCCAGTTGACAGGATGAGACTGGTTTCGCAGCGGCGCGAGCAGCATGGGAATAAAATAGAGCCCTGGTTCAATGGTCACTACCATGCCGGGTTGCAGGGGGCGGGTGAGGCGAAGGGCAGGGTGAGCGTTAGGTGCCGGTGATGGCGTGCCGTCTGGCTGTCTCAACCCGGCCACATCATGTACCTGAATACCCAGCGAGTGCCCCAGCCCGTGGGGGCAAAAGGCTCTCGTAATACCTGCTTCCACGGCGCTTTCGGCGCTGCCGTTATATAGCCCGTGTGCGACCAAGATATCAGCCAAGCCTTGGTGCATTTTTTCATGCAGCGCAACGAAATCAACGCCAGGGGCGATGTGTGCAATCAGCTCATCTTTGAGGCTGTGCATGGCGGTAATTAAAGCGCCAAACTCGCTGGGGGCATCTGGGCCTGTATAGGTGCGGGTAATATCGGCGCAGTAACCCCGAAAGCGTCTGCCCGCATCTACCAGCAGGCTATAACGCTGCTTGGGGGCTGACAGGTCATAGTGCTGATAGTGTAAGACCCCGGCATGCTCATTTAGCCCAATAATATTTTGATAGGGCACTTCAGACTCGCGTTGTCGGCTGGCTGCCAGATAGGCTAACTGCACATCCAGCTCGGCGGCAGCGCCTATAAAAGCGGCGTTAGCCGCCTGATGACCTGCTACCGCCAGCCGGTTAGCTTCACGCAGGCAGGCAATTTCATAAGCAGATTTCGTCATCCGCAGCTCATCTAGCTCGCGAACTAACGCTTCAGGTTGCAACGTGGCCACGTTAGCGAGCTGCGCGGTGCTTTCAAGCTCCGTTACATCGCCAATGACGGTGGCGCGGCCTGATAGCGGTGGCGTGATTTTGTCGCTACATAGGTGCACATCAAACTCAGCGACCCACGGCTCTTCAGGTAGCTGTGTCGGCAAGTGCCAAAAATCTGCGGGCGCATAGAGGTAGAGCTGGGGGCGTTGATTCGATTGAATCACCAGCCAGCTATGCTGAACGTCTGCCATACCGACCCAGTGTATAAAGTGGCCGTAGGCCTGAAAGGTCGTGGTGTGATCATCGGCGAAATGGTAGCGGGCGTGGCCGCTGTAAATCGCCAGGCTATCCAGCTGATGGTTAGCCAAGCATTGCTGGTAAGCACGCTGTAGCGACGCGATATGCTCGCGCTGCTGTTGGTAGAGGGTTGCTGACATATAAGACATCCTTTCAAGATCGGGGTGGGGTAAGCTCGCTCCACAGGCTATCGAGTTCGGCGTGGTGCTGGCTTTGGTGACGATAAAGCCGCAGCTCCATCGGCACATCCCAGCGGCTGTCTCCAGCCCTGACTAGCGTGCCGTTGGCGAGTTCCGCCGCCACATTGCGTTCCGGTAGCCAGCTCATGCCATAGCCCAGTAGCACCAACTCTTTGATGCCCGCCGCGTAGAGATTTTCACTTTGTGCCGTTAAGCACGTGCTTTGCGGTAGTCGCGCCAAATGCGCTTTGACTGCCGAGCCTAATAGCCCCCCGTTTGGGGTACGCCAGCCAAGGCACTGGCTGCTGGCGAGTGCCGGGGAGCTGTGCACAGGGCGTGCCATCGGCTTTCAGCCCTGTCATGGGGATCAACCGCTCATGACCAATTACCCGATAAGTACAGGCGCTGGTATCAATATCTAGATCACAGCGCCCAACAGGCCAGTAGCAAATCGCCAGATCACACTCCGCCCGTGCTAGTGCCTGGAAGTAGTCGCTGGCCACCCAGCCCGTGGCGCGCAAGTAGGGCTGCATACGGTCTTGCCAACCCAGTTGGGTCAGCCATTCGGGCAGAAAATGCGCCAGCAGGCTTTGCGGTGCTGCCACCATAATGCGCCGCTGCTGCCCGGCACTGATCTCACGAACGCGATCACGCGTTAAGCGAACCCGGTCGGTGACCTGTTCGCATAGCGTTAAAAACTCTTCCCCCGCAGGCGTTAACGACAGCGGTAGCGTTTGCCGATTGATCAGCGTGACGCCCATCTCCTCTTCCAGCAGCTTAATGCGCCGGGAAAAGGTGGGCTGGGTGACGTGCTGTTCGTCGGCAGCGCGAGAGAAGTGTCGCGTTCTGGCCAAAGCAATAAAGTCTTCTAGCCAGCGAATTTCCATGCCCTACCTCGCAAAGCGGCCAAGCGTATAACGGTTGAATGGGCCGCGCTCATAGGCGGCCTTCTTCAACAGCGTGGCACGCAACGTGGGTACCATCATCCTGGGTTTTTAGTGCAGGGATTTCCTGTTTGCAGCGGGCGTTGGCATGAGGGCAACGGCCATGAAAGACACAGCCGCTAGGCAGATTGACCGGCGTAGGCACTTCACCGGAGAGGCGAATGTGCTGGGGGCGGTCATCTTCCAGCCGAGGGATGGCCGACAGCAGCGCCTGCGTATAGGGATGGCGCGGCTTGGCAAACAACGTGGCCGTGGTGGCGACTTCACACACAGTGCCCAGGTACATCACCGCCACGCGCGTGCCGAAGTGCTCGACCACGGCCAGGTCGTGGGTGATGAACAGATAGGTCAGGTTACGGTCCCGTTGGGCATCCATCAGCAGGTTGAGCACCTGAGCCTGAATGGATACGTCCAGTGCTGAAATGGGCTCGTCGGCCACGATAAATTCGGGGTCGACGGCGAGTGCGCGAGCAATCGCAATCCGCTGGCGCTGTCCGCCGGAGAACTCGTGTCCAAAGCGCTTGCCCCAGTCTGGGTCGATACCCACCGAACGCATCACCTCCTCGACTTTATCGAGGATCTGCTGGCGCTTCCAGTCGGGATGGTGAAGCCGCAGTGGCTCTTCCAGCGTCTGCTGAATGGTCATGCGTGGGTTCAGCGACGCGTAAGGGTTCTGGAAGATCATCTGCATGCGCTTGCGGTAGGGCAGGAGCTGCTTCGAGCTGAGATCGTCGATGCGCTGGCCGTCGTAGCGAATTTCACCCTCTGAGGGAGAAATCAGCCCCATGACCGTGCGCGCCACGGTGGACTTACCGCAGCCAGACTCACCCACCACGCAGAGCGCTTCGCCGCGTTTGATGTCCAGGTTCACGCCGTTAATGGCGTGGATAAACTCCTGATGGCGAACCAGCTTGCCGCCTTTGAAACGTAGCTGTTCCAGAAAATCACCGGAGAGTGAGAAACGCTTTTTAAGACCGCGAATTTGCAGTAGCGAGTCGTTGCTCGCTTCGTTTTGGGTCGGCATGGTCGCGATCGTTTCCGCCTGGGCGTTCATAGGGTCTCCTCCTTCAAGCGGCGGTCTTCAAGCATTTCCGCCACCATGTGGCAGGCAACGCGGCAGTTACCGGATTCAACAAAGTCGGGGACTTGCTGGGTGAACCGCCCCGGCTTTACCGGAGACTCCATATCTTGAGAGGATGGAGTTATGAACTCACCAAAACGATATTCCCCAGAAGTCCGGGAGCGAGCTGTTCGATTAGTCCTTGAACAGCAAGGCGAATACCCGTCCAAGTGGGCGGCGATCTGCTCCATTGCCAGCAAGTTCGGCTGTACACCAGAGACTTTGAGAGCCTGGTGCAAACGCACAGAACTCACGCAGGAAAACAGCTCGGTTAACCTGTCTGAACATGAACGGCTCAAGCAGCTAGAGCGTGAAAACACCGAATTGAAGCGTGCCAATGAAATTCTCCGTAAGGCGGCTGCTTTTTTCGCCCAGGCGGAGCTCGACCGAAAACCCAATTGATGGTGTCATTTATCGACGAGCATCGTGCTCAGTTCGGGGTCGAGTCGATTTGTAGTCAACTGCCAATCGCCCCATCGACGTATTACCACCACAAGGCACTTGAAGCTGATCCTGAACGGCGGGCAGACCGGTATCGGCAGGATGCGTTTCTTACCGCTGAGATTCAGCGCGTGTGGGAAGAAAACTTCTGCGTCTACGGTGCCCGTAAGGTCTGGCGGCAACTCCGTCGTGAAGGCGTTAATGTTGCTCGTTGCACTGTAGAACGGCTCATGCGCCGCCTAGGAATTCGCGGCGTGGTGCGAGGCCAACGCCCCTTCACGACCATCAGTGATCCCGGCCAGAAACGGGCACCTGATTTAGTGAAACGTGACTTTACGGCCATGCGTCCTCATCAGCTTTGGGTGGCCGATTTTACCTATGTCGCTACCTGGTCTGGCTTCGTTTACGTTGCGTTCGTTATCGATGTTTATGCACGCTGTATCGTGGGTTGGCGTGTAGCGACGTCGATGAGAACGGCACTGGTGCTGGACGCTCTGGAGCAAGCTCTGTGGGCACGAAAACACAGACAAGGGTTGATCCACCATAGTGATAGGGGAAGCCAATATCTCTCGATCCGCTACACCGAGCGTATGGCTGACGAGGGTATCAATGCCTCAGTCGGCACCACCGGCGACTCCTACGACAATGCGCTGGCTGAAACCATCATCGGCTTGTTCAAAACGGAGGTGATCCATCATCGTGGCCCATGAAGGGGACTGGATGCCGTTGAGTATGCCACGCTGGAGTGGGTTGACTGGTTCAACAACCGCCGACTGCTGGAACCCATCGGAAACGTTCCACCAGCAGAACGAGAAAGGACGTATTATCATCAACTGGAAGAGTCGGGTGAAGCTGCCTGACTCAAACAAACCGGTCTCCGGAATAACCGGGGCGGTTCACTGGAGTCATCCCCCAGCGCTTCGGAGGGCGTGCCGCTCAGCGTGCACTTCGATATTACCGCGCAAAAGGTCGAGTTTTAGGCAGCGTATGTCGCTGCAATTACGCCCCAAAACGCTGGTGAAGCCAGCGGTTAATCTCATCCGATTCGTATAGCCAGGTGGCTTGACCTGCGTCATCGGTAATTTTTAGGCAGGGAACCTTTACTTTACCACCACCTTCCAGCAGGGCCTGCTTATGTGCAGGGTCTATCTGGGCGTCGCGAAGCTCAATATTAAGCCCCAGCCGGGCAATCTCTTTACGCACTTTGATACAGAAGGGGCACGTTCTGAACTGGTAGAGCGCAAGCTGTTGGCAAGCGGCGTCTACCTGAGCCTGCTCTTCTGGGGTGCGCTCTACGGCTTTTGGCGTGGATAGCTTCTCGGAGATCAGCATGACGGGGGCTAGCAGGACGCGAACGCCCCGAAAGAAGTAACGAATTAAGATGCGCATGGTTGTCTCCTCTCACTGCACTGCTTTACAGCGTATGCAGTGGACGGGTTGTTGGATGTCGAATAAGAAAAGGTGCGCGCATCCTGCAATAAATCGTCAGAATTGTCACTTTCTGAGCCTGTAATGCCATGTCGCGCGGGGAACGAGATGAGCAACACCGCGTGGCGTGCTAATCTCAGCGCTCGTTGATTGATGTGTTTAGTAAGTTCAATCGTTTGAAATGGTTAGGAAGGGAGCGCTTGGCCCATGCGTCTGCATATTATTGGCATCTGTGGCACCTTTATGGGGAGCCTTGCACTACTTGCACGGGAGTTAGGCCATGAAGTAAGCGGCTCCGATGCCAACGTATATCCACCGATGAGTACGCAGCTAGCTGAGGCTGGGATCACCCTGATGGAAGGCTATCAAGCAGCCAATCTCTCAGGCTCAATCGACTTGGTGGTCGTGGGTAATGCGCTCTCACGGGGCAATCCGGAGGTGGAGGCACTGCTCAATAGTGGCATGCGCTATACCTCAGGGGCGCAGTGGCTTGCAGACTATGTGTTGCCTGGCCGCAAAGTGATTGCGGTGGCGGGCACTCATGGCAAAACCACCACTGCCAGCTTGTTAGCTTGGCTATTAGAAAGTGCTGGGCTAAAGCCTGGCTTTCTGATTGGTGGCGTACCGCGTAATTTTGGCGTTTCGGCGCGCTTAGGCGACGAAAACGCCCCCTTTGTAGTAGAGGCCGATGAGTATGACACGGCCTTTTTTTGATAAGCGCTCCAAGTTTGTTCACTACCGCCCGACGATTGCCGTACTCAATAACCTTGAGTTTGATCATGCTGATATTTTTCCTGATCTCGCCGCTATCGAGCGCCAGTTCCACCATTTAGTGCGTATCGTTCCCAGCCAAGGGCATTTATTAGTAGCCGATCAGCAGCCCGCACTGGAACGAGTGTTGAAGATGGGGGCGTGGTCACCGGTGGCCTATTTTGGAGCTGATGCAAACAGCCAGTGGCAGCTGCGCTTAGAACGTGCCGACGCTAGCCGTTTTCAGGTCTTGTATTTAGGCGAGCAAGGTGAAGAGGATGGCGTGGTGGAGTGGGCGTTAACCGGCGAACACAACGCGCGCAATGCACTGGCAGCGCTCGCGGCAGCACGACTGTGTGGCGTGAATTTGGTGCGGGCGTGTGCCGCGCTGGCGCGATTTAAAACACCGCGCCGTCGGCAAGAGGTAAGGGGCGAGGTCAATGGCATTCAGGTGATCGATGATTTTGCCCATCATCCGACGGCCATTGCCGCCACGCTACAAGGTCTGCGCGCAGCCACGACCAAGGGGCGTTTGCTGGCAGTGATTGAACCACGCTCCAATACCATGCGTTTGGGTGCCCTGCGGGAGCGCTTAAATGACAGCGTGGCCGATGCGGATGCGGTGTTCTGGTTTCAGCCAGCGGGAGTGGCTTGGTCGATGGAATCGCTGGTAGAGACTCAAGGAGAGCGTGCCGCGCTGTTTAACGATATTGATGCGCTAGTAGAAGCAGTGGTCACTCAAGCGTCACCTCTAGATCGTATTGTGGTGATGTCTAATGGTGGTTTTGAGGGAGTGCACGAGCGGTTGTTAGATGCATTAACAGCGCGGGAGCAGTCGAAGTGACAATGTTTAAACCTCCGGTAACAGTAGCGCTAACAGGTGCTTCAGGCGCTCAGTATGGCCTTCGCTTGATCGATGTGCTGGTCGAGGCGGGGCATGAAGTGTGGGTAATGATTTCCAAAGCGGCTCATATGGTGATTGCCACGGAAACGGATGTGTCACTCCCTGCCCAGCCGCAGCGATTGGTAGAGACGCTCACAGAAAAAAGCGGTGCCCAACCAGGGCAAATTCGCTGTTTTGGTCGAGAAGACTGGATGGCGCCCGTGGCATCTGGGTCTGGTGCACCTTCGGCCATGGTAATTTGCCCCTGTTCAACGGGCACGCTCTCGGCGGTCGCGACCGGCGCCAGTAATAACTTGATTGAGCGCGCCGCTGATGTGGCCATTAAAGAGCGCCGTACGTTGGTGATGGTGCCACGCGAAAGCCCGTTTTCTCCCATTCATTTAGAGCACATGCTGGCGCTTAGCCGCCTGGGGGTGGTGATTTTGCCCGCCGCTCCAGGGTTTTATCACCGCCCTCAAAGCATGGAAGATCTGATCGACTTTATTGTTGCGCGTATACTCAATCAGTTGGGTATTGCCCACCGCCTGATGCCCCGCTGGGGCGAAGACGCCGCGGCCACCTCTCGCGATGCGCAAAACAAGGACGGTTCGCCATGATGTCATGGGCGACGCTCTCGGTCTTCATACCGACGTTTCTCTTCGTCTCGTTAACACCAGGCATGTGCATGACGCTGGCCATGGTGTTGGGCATGACGCAAGGCGTCAAACGCACGCTGTGGATGATGGTCGGGGAGCTGATCGGCGTCGGTTTCGTGGCGGCGGCGGCGGGGGCGGGCGTCGCTGCGTTGATGCTGCGCCAGCCCGAACTATTCATCGCCTTCAAGTGGGTGGGCGGTGCCTATTTGGCCTATTTGGGCATCATGATGTGGCGCTCACGGGGCCGTATGGCTATTCCTAGTGAGCTGGATACTGGCCCTGCCGCTGGGCGTCTTCAGCTTGCCACCCAAGGTTTGGTAACGGCCGTTGCCAACCCAAAGGGGTGGGCGTTTTTTTATGGTGCTACTGCCGCCGTTTTTAGATGGCAGTCGGCCGCTTGCGCCGCAGCTCAGTATGCTAATTGCTGTCATTCTCACCATTGAGTTTGCCAGTATGTTGGTATACGCCACCGGCGGAAAAACGTTGCGTAAGCTGCTAGGTAAAAGCGGCAATGTGAGGCTGCTTAACCGCATCGCGGGCACATTGATGATTGGCGTAGGCATGTGGTTGGCATTGGGTTGAACGAGTCACTCCCTGCATGAATCCCTATGTTTAAACGGGCGGGAAAAAAGTAACACGTAGAATGATGAGTAGTAGTGACCCAAGCAGCAGCCCAAGCCAGGGAAAAGACGGCAAAGGAGGGCGATAACGCCGTTGCCAATTAAGCTGAACAAGCGCACAGACGACCAGACCAAGCAGCACACCGCCCATTAAGTCGCTGAGCCAGTGGACACCAATGATCAGACGCGAAAGTGCCATTGGGATCGTGATGGCAATGGCAAGCCAATATACCCACATCCGCCTTTGTCTCGGCATCTGTGACGCGACAAAGGCTGCCGTGATACCCACCACTACAACCCATGTGGAGGTATGTGCACTTGGGTAGGAAAACGACCCGACTAAATAGTCCGGTGTGTCAGGCCTAGCCCGCGCAAATACGGCTTTACCTAATGTGTTGAGTGCGCCAATACCTCCCAGCGCTAGCGCCCCATGAGCAAGTAGGTCAATACGTTTGACCAACAGCAACCAGAGTGCCCAAGGGGCGACGAGTGTAATAATCCCCGCTTTATCGCCCACTTCGGCAAGTAGCAGGCTGGCGTCTGTTAGCCAGGGAGTTGCCAGCCAGGAGAAGAGTCGCTGCGCCTGCAAGTCAATCAGCAAAGGGCCTGGATGCTGCATGACCATCAGTGTCCAGGCGGATGCTGCGGTAAGCGCTATGATGCATAAAAAGAGTGAGGCTAAAGGCACCTCGCCACTGCGACTCATAGCGAGCCACGGGCGGCGCATGGCGGGTATTCGGCGAGCAATACGTGCAATTGCAAAGTACACCCGCCCCTTGTGACCTACTTGCGCGCGGCCCCAGGAGAACATTACGGCCAGTGCCACGACGCTAACGGCCATCATCACCACGGCCATTTCAACATTGGCGGGCAGGTTGAGCTGCTGTTGCCAAGTGTGGCCCAGCAGGTAGCCGGGTAAAACGTATGCCGGTGCCCAAAGAGCAGCAGAAATTACGTTGGCTAAGAGAAAGGTGCGCGCTGGCATATGCATCATACCCGCGATGAGCGGAATAATAGGGCGCACGGGTCCGACAAAGCGCCCAATAAACACCGAGTAGATACCATAACGCTCAAAAAAACGGGCGCCTCGGCCTAGCCATTCGGGATGAAGCGAAAGCGGCCAACGGGTCACCACGGTATCGCGGTGGCGATAGCCTAAAAAGTAGCTAAGCCCATCGCCTAACACAGCCCCTGCGAAGGCTGCGCCAATTAGCCACGGTAGCGCGACCATTTGATGCCCTGCCATAGAGGCAGCGGCAGTGATAAGTACAACGCCGGGCACCAGTAAGCCTACCAGCGCTAGAGATTCCACCATGGCAATCCCCAGCACCAGTAGGAGCAGCAGCGTAGGTGAAAGTGACAGAGATAACAGTGTGTCGGCGATAGACAAGGGCGATTCCGTCCGCAGATGGGTTACACGTTGGCAATAGCTTCGGCACGCGTTTCCAGGCGCTGTACATATCGCTCGAAGCTCTCTTTGCGAAGAGGCAGGCAGGTGGTAATGCGCGCTTCTAGTTGCCCAGTTTCCACTAGCACACGACGGGAAAGCGCTCTCTGTAAGCGCTCCCTAACAAGCAAGGCGCCACTTTCACTGGTATCGGGTAGGACCAGCCAGAATGTCGCATTGCCAGCGCGACCCAGTATATCGTGATCACGGCAACGGCTATTGACCTCGCTGCACAGGGCACCCAATAAGGCGGTTTGCGCACGGTGACCAAACTGCTCTTCTGCCATATCCAACTGTGGTAAGTGAAGCACTAGGACTGCCAAGCGCTTATTGAGCATTGCTGCCCGTTGAAATTCATTATTGAGCCGCTCTTTCAGCGTATCAATATGGTAAGCATCACAGTCGCTATCGTTTGGGTCTGTGGCCCGCAGTAGCGCCCGACGGCGTGCATGTTCCCATGGGGGAAGGGCGAGCAGTAGCGTTAACGCCACATGACTAAGTGAAAAAGCAGTCGTCTCAAAAGGTGCTAGCCACCACCAGGCGGAAAGGCAAACTATATTCAGACTAAGCGCGCTCCAAAGCGGCAACAGTAAAAATGTGGCTGCAATGGGTAAGCCGAGCCATAGGGGCGCTGGGCTTGGCTGTGTATAGGTGGCGGTTAGCACAGCAATATAGATGCTCGCCAATAACAGTATGCGCGGTATGCAGGGGCGAAACCCTTGGCCTAAATGCATCAGCAAACTGACCAATAACAGCATTGCCAAAAATAGCGGTATTAGCAGTTCGCGGTAGCTGCCCATCGCGTACAGCCACATCATGTAGCCCACCATGATGAACATACTGGCGCTATAGGCCGCAGTCATTAGTCGCTTGGGCAGTGGCTGCACTCTCATGCGGCCTCACTTAGCCGATGTTTCGGGTAGCGGCTTAGGGCTTCGATTGAGAGTGACGCCAGCTCGATCTCCATGAGGGGCTGGTGATAAATGGCGGCGCTGTCGGGTAGAACAGCACATAGGAGCTCGCGCCGTTTAGCGGCCTCTTTGGACGTTCTCGATAATATGAGGGTGGCGAGTGTCGTGCCATTCAGCCGATAGACGTTTTCAAACTTATAAGTCAACTCGCAGAGTTGTTGGGCGACTGGCCAAAGTTGGTGCCGCTTTACTTGAATGACTAACACTTCGGCATGGATAGCTTCCCGCTCTGAGCGGGTTTGTTCTCGCAGTAAATCGCGTAAGAGTTGCTCGCCTGCCCATAGGTTTGCTCCTGGTACTAGCCTTAGGCGTTGGCGTATATCGCCATTCATATTAATTAACTGGTGAGTGCGTGAAAGGGCCAGTACGCTGAGTGTTGCCAGCGATAAAACCATTAGGAGCCACTCCGGTAGGCTCACCACGGGAGCGAGTAGTAAGCAGCTAAGCATGGCCGCGCATGCATTAAAAATGGCGGCCCAGCGATGTTGAGGCAGCATAAACACTGCTCCCCATGCCCAAATAAGCAGCGCATGCCGCTCAGGTGCGGCGGCAATTAACCCTAGTAGTAGCGTTCCAGCGAGCATCTGCCAGGGCAGCCCAGGAGAGCGGCGATGGCTAAAATCCAGTACCAGCGCCGTAATAAAGAGCCAACCAACCGACAGCCAGAGCAACAGGGCAGCTGCTGGCGGTGCCATGGGCGTCCATAAAGCCAGCGCCACGGCAGCGGCGAGTAGACTGGCTCTTAGCAGGCTGATTTTGTATTTGCTTTGCATGGTGGCTTACTATTTACCTGATAGCGGTTGGCCTATTTAGCAGTAGCATAACGCATTGCTTGGCCTAGTCCTTTGAATCACTCAGTATAATGCCCAAATGGCGTAATATAAGCCCACTTCACTTAGCAACGCTGACCACAACACAGGGAGATAGTATGCGCGGTTCTGATGCATTCCAAGAAGACGCCCAACACCATTTGGCTGCCGGGGATGTGCCCGCGTATATGCAGGCCCTGGGGCAAGGCGCTCGGGCAGCGGCAAGCGCATTGCGACGTGCCAATACCCACATTAAGAATCAAGCGCTTGAGGCAATGGCGCAGCGTGTGGCGGCGGCACGCAGTGATATTCTGCAGGCCAATGCCGAGGACATGCAGCGTGGGCGTGACAATGGGCTAGATAATGCACTGCTAGACCGGCTGGCCCTGAATGACCAGCGCATTGACGCGATGATTGAAGGTCTTCGCCAAGTGGCAGCGCTACCCGATCCGGTGGGTGAGATTGACGGCATGAGCTACCGCCCCAGCGGCATTCAGGTTGGCAAAATGCGCGTTCCGCTGGGAGTTATCGGCATTATTTATGAGTCACGCCCCAATGTAACGATCGAAGCGGCCAGCCTGTGTCTTAAATCGGGAAACGCTTGCGTGCTACGCGGTGGCTCCGAAGCCAGCGCCTCTAATGCAGCGCTTAGCCGCTGCCTTCAGGCGGGGCTAGCCGATGCGGGCCTGCCAGCGGGCAGTGTGCAGGTAGTGGCCACTACCGACCGTGCGGCCGTAGGTGAAATGATCAGTATGCCTGCCTATATTGATGTGATTATTCCTCGCGGCGGTAAGTCGCTGATTGAGCGCATTTCCCGCGAAGCTAAAGTACCGGTTATCAAACATTTGGACGGCGTATGCCACGTCTATATTGATACCACCGCCGATCCCGCTAAAGCGCTGGCGATTGCCGTTAATGCCAAAACGCACCGCTATGGCACCTGCAACACCATGGAGACGCTGCTGGTGGATGCGCCCGTTGCCGATATTTTGCTGCCGGAGCTGGCCCGGGCCTATGCAGAACATCAGGTAGAGCTGCGTGGCTGTGAGCGCACGCGCGCGTTACTTCCCCAAGCCACTTTGGCTACAGAGGACGATTGGCATGCGGAGTATTTGGCGCCGATCCTCGCCATTAAAGTGGTCGATGGAATGGAAGAGGCGATTGAGCATATTGAGCGCTACGGCTCGCACCATACCGACGCGATTGTGACTCAAGACTACTCGCTGGCGCGGCGTTTTATGGCCGAAGTGGACTCAAGCTCAGTGATAGTGAATGCCTCTACCCGTTTTGCGGATGGCTTTGAGTATGGGTTAGGGGCAGAAATCGGTATCTCCACTGATAAGCTTCACGCCCGTGGTCCGGTGGGGCTTGAAGGCTTAACGACTCAAAAATATATCGTATTGGGTGACGGCCAGGTTAGACAATGAGTGACACGCCCAGCATCGCCGGGCCAATGCGGGTAGGTATGCTCGGGGGGACATTTGACCCCATTCACAACGGCCATCTGCGCAGCGCTGTAGAAGTGCGCGAGGTGTTAGGCCTCAATACGCTGCATATGGTGCCCGCGCCGCAGCCGCCCCTGCGAGATACACCGCAGGTGTCGGCTGCCCAGCGCTTAGCCCTCTTAAAAGCGGGCATTGGCGATACGCCAGGGCTGTTAGCGGATGATCGAGAGCTTCAGCGCGACGGCCCCTCATACAGCGTGGATACGCTGGCGGAACTCCGCCAGCAGTATGGCGACGATGTACCGTTAGTCATGGTGATCGGCTTCGATGCCTTTTTACGCTTGGCGAAGTGGGACCGTGCAGAGCAGCTTTTCGAGTTGGCCCACCTAGTGGTCATTGCCCGCCCAGGTTATCAATCTTCTTGGCCCTCAGCATTGAAGGAACTGGTCGGTAATCGAGAGGTCGATAGTGTCGATGTATTAATGCAGCGCACGAGAGGCGGAATGTTGATGCTTGAGCTGCCGTCTTTAATGGCGATATCTGCCACTTATATTCGGGAGCGGCTGCAGGCGGGTAAAAGCGTGCGCTACTTACTACCAGAAGCGGTAGAACAGGCTATTTTTTATCAAGGGCTTTATCAGTCCGATGAATAGCGCTGGCAGTCGTGAAAGAAGCCGTTACAATGGCCCGCTTACAGGCTGATGCCACTCGAAATACCGACGTTAGTAACGACACTCGATACCACTACTCGATACCACCACAAGGGGTTGCCTTCAGGAGTCATGCACATCGATACACTGAAAAACCTAGCGATTGACTCGCTAGAAGAGCTTAAAGCACGCGATATTACTCAACTCGACGTTGCGAAATTAACCGAAGTTACCGATCTGATGCTGATTGCCAGCGGTACTTCTACCCGCCACGTGGCCGCACTGGCCCAGAACGTTGTCGAAAAAGCCAAAGCATCCGGCCTTCACCCTCGCGGTGTTGAAGGTGGCGATAATGCCGACTGGGTGCTGGTCGACCTGGGCGATGTGGTGGTTCACATTATGCTTCCAGAAGCCCGTGCGCTGTATGACCTGGAGCGCCTTTGGGCAGATCTGCCTAGCGACGCTGGCGCGATTAGTGAATCGCTGAAGCAGTTTGAAGAGCGAGCCACGATGTCATGAGGATTCGGCTGTTAGCGGTGGGTACAAAAATGCCTGCATGGGTGGAACAAGGCGTTGAGACCTACCGCAAGCGGCTCCCTCGGGATTTCACGCTGGAAATTGAAGAAATACCGCTCGGCCAGCGTGGCAAAAATGCCGATATCGCTAAAGCCCGCGCGCAAGAAGCGCAGCGAATTCGTGAAAAGCTGCGTGGCGATGAAATCGTGGTGGCGCTGGAGGTAAAGGGCAAACCCTGGACCACCGAACAGTTGGCGCAGGAAGCGGATGGCTGGCGCATGGAAGGGCGTGATGTGGTGCTGTTGGTGGGTGGCCCGGACGGCTTAGAGCCTGCGCTTTCCGCTATGGCTGATAAAGCGTGGTCACTTTCGCCGCTAACGCTACCTCACCCGCTTGTGCGAATTATGTTGGCAGAGCAGCTTTATCGCGCCTGGACACTGCTAGTGGGCCACCCCTATCACCGCTAGTGAGCAACATAGAGTTAATCACTAGCCGGTATGTTGCATTTATTCCCCACTGGGGCCGCCGCTTTTATTGTTTGATTTGAGAGTCATCTGTTGCCATGCCCCAGCGCCGTGACACGCTAAAAAATCCTGAGCAAGAGCTGCGTATTTTCCGTGTCAGGGCGCTGCTTGCTGTCTTGGTAGTGATTGTGTTGACGAGCTTGCTGGTAGGCCGCCTTGGCTATTTGCAAATCGTTCAACACGATTTATACAGCACGCGCTCCGAGAAGAACCGGGTACGCGTCGAGCCTCTGCCGCCTAACCGCGGGCTTATCTACGATCGTAACGGTACGCTGCTGGCGGAAAACCGTCCTACCTACAACCTGACCCTGGTGCGTGAGCGTGTCGATGATCTAGACGACACTCTGGCCCTGCTCGTCGATTTATTAGAGCTGCCTGAGGAAGAGATAGAGGCATTTCAGGTGCGCTCGCGGCAGCGTCAGCGTCCTTTTCAACCTGCGCTGCTGATGAGTGACTTAAGCGAAGAGCATATTGCGCGACTGGCCGTTAACCGCCACCGGCTGCCTGGTGTTGAAGTGGAAGCCCAGCTGTTGCGCTACTATCCCGATGCTGAAGTCATGGCTCATGCTCTGGGGTATGTGGGACGTATTAACGCCGAAGAGCTACAGGACTTAGACCCAGGCCGCTACGCGGGCACGCACTTTATTGGCAAGACCGGTGTCGAGCGTTTTTACGAAACCGAGCTACATGGAGAGGCGGGCCTACGCAAGGTAGAGACCAACGCCCGTGGTCGCGTGCTTCGCGAGCTTGGCCGTACTGACCCGGTGCCCGGCGCTAACTTAACGCTTACTCTCGACCGTTCCTTGCAGATGCTGGCTTACGAGCTTTTGGATGGCCGGCGTGGCTCTATTGTGGCTATTGTGCCAAGTACTGGTGAGATTCTGGCGATGGTGTCGACCCCGGGGTTTGATAGCAACCAATTTGTGACCGGGATCGACGTAGCCTCTTATCGAGCACTGCAGGAAGATATCGACCTGCCACTGTTTAACCGTGCTATTCGAGGACACTACCCGCCGGGCTCCACCATCAAGCCGTTTCTGGCCCTGGCAGGTTTGGTGGAAGGGGTCATTACCCCCGACAGCACCATTAATGACCCCGGCTTTTATCAGCTACCAAACGACTCCCGACGCTACCGTAACTGGCTGCGCTGGGGGCATGGCCGTGTTGATATGGAGCGCTCGATAGCGGTCTCCAACAACACCTACTACTACACGCTGGCTCATGACCTCGGCATTGATAAGCTCCATGAGCGTATGACCAACTTTGGTTTTGGCCAGCGCGTTGCCCACGATGTGCAGGGGGAAAGCACTGGACTCATGCCCTCCCGAGACTGGAAGCGAGCACGTTTCAACCAGCCCTGGTACCCCGGTGAAACGCTATCGGTGGGGATTGGCCAAGGCTACTGGCAGGTCACACCTCTGCAATTGGCCAGTGCCACTGCCGCGTTGGCAAACCGTGGGCACTGGGTGAAGCCTCGCCTTGCCCAGCGTATTGGTGAAGAGCCAGTGCCCGCAGAACTACCCGATACGCTCCCCGATATTCAGCTGGCCAACGATAACTGGTGGGATCGGGTATATAGCGGTATGGAAAAAGTGCTCAGTGGCAGCGAGGGTACGGCGCGTCGAACTGGGGTAGGGCTCGAGTATCGCATGGGGGGCAAGTCAGGCACGGCCCAGGTGTTCTCGCTCGGCCAGGATCAGCGTTACAACGCGGAGGAGTTAGAGGAGCGGCTACGAGACCACGCGCTCTTTATGGCTTTTGCGCCCATTGAAGAACCGAAAATTGCGGTATCGGTCATCGTCGAAAACGCGGGGGGTGGCAGCACTCATGCCGCGCATTTGGCGCGGGCGATGACGGATGCTTGGCTGCTCGAAGATGAGGCCCCCGAGGCTGAGGAAGTCAAAGAGGTGTTAGAGGAAGATACCGCCAACGTGGAGGGTAACTAGCGATGCCTTGGCAACTGATTACCCGCTCGCTGCGCCGTTATCCGGTACGCCCGCCTGATAGCGGTATTGCCCGTCGCAAAAGTATTTGGGAGCGTATCCACCTCGACCCTTGGCTGCTAGGGATGCTGTTGGTGTTGATGGGTGGCGGTTTGGTGGTGCTTTACAGCGCTTCCGGGCAGCGTATCGACACCGTGATTGCCCAAGCCATACGCTTTGGTATTGCGCTTTCTGGCATGGTGATTATTGCACAATTTTCCCCTTCAACTTTTTTACGCTGGGCCCCGCTGGCTTACGGTGCTGGGCTAGCGATGCTGTTGGCGGTTGAAGTTGTCGGCGATGTAGGTATGGGTGCCAAGCGTTGGCTGGAAATTCCGGGGGTCATCCGTTTTCAGCCCTCTGAGATGATGAAGTTGGCCGTACCGCTCATGGTGGCCGCTTACTTAAATCGCTGCCAGTTGCCGCCTAGGCTGCGTGATATTGTGGTGTGTGCGGTGATTATCGGCGTGCCCGTGGTGCTCACGGCTATCCAGCCTGACCTTGGGACATCGCTGCTGGTGGCTAGTGCTGCGGTGATTGTGGTGCTTCTGGCTGGGCTCTCTTGGAAGCTCATTGGCTTGGTCGCGGCCCTGGGCGCGGCGGGCCTGCCGGTACTATGGATGAACATGCACAACTACCAGCGCCAGCGGGTACTGACATTTTTAGACCCTGATAGCGACCCGTTGGGCTCAGGGTGGAACATTATTCAATCCACCACGGCTATTGGCAGCGGCGGGCTGTGGGGAAAGGGGTGGTTGGAAGGAACGCAGTCTCAGCTTGAGTTCCTGCCAGAGCGACATACCGACTTTATTATTGCTGTACTTGGTGAGGAGTTCGGCCTGGTGGGTATGCTCTTGCTGCTAACACTATATATCATGATTGTAGGCCGCGGCTTATGGCTGGCATCGTCATCCCAAGATACCTTTGGGCGGCTGTTTGCGGGCAGTATTATCCTGACGTTTTTTATCTATGTATTTGTCAATGTGGGTATGGTGAGCGGCATTTTGCCGGTGGTGGGCGTGCCGCTGCCACTGGTCAGTTATGGCGGCACCTCTAGCGTGACCTTGTTAGCGGGGTTCGGTATTCTCATGTCCATACACGCCCATCGGCGGTTGCTGCCACGCTGACGGTCAAGGTCGTGGCAGTATGAATTCACAGGAGTGGTGAGCAAATGAACAGGGCGCGAAGTCAAGTGGGTGGCTATGTCATTGCCATGCTAGTAGCGTGTTCGGCCCCAGCGGTCGTCGCTGAGGAAACGGTCAGTTTCGATCCGCAGCATAATCCGCAAACCCAGCAACTGGCTGACGAGCTGGCCGAGCAGGGCGTGCCAAATGCGTGGCTGGAGCAAGCGCTGGCTCAGGCAAGCTATCGACAGGAAGTGTTGGATGCCATGGCAGGCGCGGCCGAGCGTCGGCTGCGCTGGTTCGAGTATCGCGATATTTTTCTAACCGAGCAGCGTATCGACGAAGGGGTTGCGTTCATGAAGGCCCATGCCGATGCGCTGGCGCGTGCCGAGTCGGAATACGGCGTGCCGCCGGAAGTGATTACCGCCATCATGGGTGTAGAGACCTACTACGGTCGCCACAAAGGGCGTCATAAAGTGTTGGACTCTCTCGCCACGCTGGCATTTCACCACCCGGTACGCGGCGATTTCTTTCGCGGCGAGCTAGCGGCCTTTTTGACCATCGCCTATCAGCAAGAGGTGGCACCCGAGTCGCTCTACGGCTCCTATGCAGGGGCCATGGGCTACCCTCAATTCATACCTACCAGCTATCAAGCGTACGCCGTCGATTTTGACGGTGACGCGAAGCGCGATTTGTGGAATAACCCAGTCGATGCGATTGGTAGCGTTGCCAATTACTTCGCCGAGCATGGTTGGCAACGAGGCGGCGCGATTTACCATGAAGCCGAAGGCCCTGAAGAGCTCCCTGAAGCGCTGAGCTTCAATCAGACGGTGCGCCCAAGCACGACGGCTGCCGAAGCCGCTGAGCAGGGTGTGGTGACGGAAACTTCCTTAACGCCCGATACGCCAGTGGTGCCACTGGTGCTGGAGTATGCCGATGGCCAGGAAAGCTACCGGCTGGGTGAGTACAATTTCTATGTGATTACCCGCTATAACCATAGCCACCTCTACGCCATGGCAGTCGCCGAACTGGCAGAGGCTATCAAGCAGCAAGCTGAGGCTGAGCATGACTAAACTGCGAATCAATATGCGCTACCTAAGCGGCTCGCTGCTGTTAGCTGCCTTGGTGAGCGGGTGTGCCAGCCAAGCGCCGCAGCGTACAGGCGGAGAGGTAGGTGCTTCAAGCTCCGCGCCTGCTGCTCCGGCGGCTGCCAGTGGCGAGCGCTATGCGATGACTGGCGATGCCTACCCGGTGGCGCCGCCGGATGTCAGCACCGTACCCGATGCCGAGCCGCGAATCGAAGCGCCTTCCCGGGCGGGCAATCGCCCCACCTACGAGGTGTGGGGCGAAACCTACCGTGTACTGCCGGACTCGCGGGGTTATGCTCGCCAGGGCACGGCCTCCTGGTACGGTGAAAAATTCCACGGCTACGCCACCTCCAACGGTGAGATCTACGACATGTACAAGATGACGGCGGCGCATCGCTCGCTGCCGTTGCCGACCTTTGCCCGTGTCACCAGCTTGGCCAATGGCCGTTCGGTGATCGTACGCGTCAATGACCGTGGCCCTTTTCACAGTGATCGCGAAATCGATCTTTCCTATGCCGCAGCGGCTCGACTAGGCATTCTGGACGATGGCACGGGGCCTGTTCGCGTCGAAGCCATCGATCCGGCGCAATGGCTGGCAGAGCGTGGTCGAGGCGGGGAGGCGGCCCGCTCGACGGCGGCGAGCTCACCTGCACCCGCCTCGTCTGCGCCGAGTGTGGTGAGTGCTCCCGCTGCGCCTTCGTCTTCTGCTTCGCCGGTATCCAGTCAGCCGAGCGGTGACGGCATCTTCCTGCAAATTGCCGCGTTAGGTACGGCAGAGGGTGCCCAGCAGTTGCAGCAACGCCTTTCTGGGGAGTTATCGCATGGTGTACATGTGAAGAGCGAGGCTGAAGTGCATCGGGTTCAGGTGGGCCCAGTGACTCCTGCCCAGGAAAACCAGGCGCGGGAAGATCTGCGCCGTGCGGGCTTTCCTCAAGTGTTTATAGTGCGATAATGCGTGCCAATTTAGTCATCCAGCAGCGCCACCGTGCTGCTATTCAATGTAAGTGAGACGTGTGTGATGAGTGTATTGATTTCGATTCGCCGGACCGCCAAGCTGTGCCTGTTTGCCGCGATGACCGTGGTGGCAATACCTGCCACGGCTCAGGTGATTCCCCAGCCGCAACCCCAGACCATCATTCCAGCGCCTCCACAGCTGGCGGCCAGCTCGTGGATTTTGATGGATGCCAATAGCGGCCGTATTCTCGCGGAGCATAATTCCGATGTCCGCCTACCACCGGCGAGCTTGACCAAGCTGATGACCGCCTACATGGTCGAGCGTGAGCTGGACCGAGGCACCATCAACCTGACCGACATGGTCAATATCAGCGAGAACGCTTGGCGCACCGGTGGCTCCAAGATGTTCATCGAGGTGGGCGACCGCGTCTCGGTGGATGACCTGCTACACGGTATCATCATCGTGTCCGGCAATGATGCCAGTGTGGCCATGGCCGAGCATCTGGCCGGGGGGGAAGCGCCCTTTGCCGACCTGATGAACCAGCATGCCACGCGGCTGGGCATGCACAATACCAATTTCCAGAACGCCACAGGGCTGCCGGGTGACCAGCACTACTCCACGGCGCGGGACATGGCCATTCTGTCCCAGTACATCATCAACGACTACCCTGACCACTACGCTATCTACTCACAGCGTAACTTCTCCTTTGGCGGCATCGATCAGCCCAATCGTAACCGCTTGCTGTGGCGCGATCCTTCAGTGGATGGCCTGAAAACCGGCTGGACTACCGAAGCGGGTTACGGCTTGGTATCGTCTGCGCTGCGTGATGATATGCGTCTGATCTCCGTGGTCATGGGCACCAGCTCCGAAGAAGCTCGCGCCCAGGAAACCCAGAAGCTGCTCAGCTATGGCTTCCGCTTCTATGAAACCATGAAGCTCTATGAGCGCGGTGCCGTATTAGCCACGCCGCGGGTGTGGGGTGGTGACACCAATGAGCTACGCGTGGGTGTCGATGGTGAAGTCTTCATGACGCTACCGCGCAACCGCAACGAAGAGCTGCGCGCGCGTCTAAATCTGGATGCTGATATTCAAGCACCTGTGGCAGTAGGTGACGACGTTGGTACGCTGGAAGTCTATCTAGGCGAAGAGATGGTGGGGGAGCGCCAGCTCGTCGCGCTGGAAAACATCGAAGAGGGTGGGCTGTTCAAGCGCCTGTTCGATCAAGTGCAGCGTTTCTTCAGCAACTTGATCAGTAATTTCACCAGCTAAACGGCCAGTGTTGGGCCCAGCTTCTCACATACGCCTTGTATTGTGAGAGGTTGGGCCTTATTTATTGGGATTAGCCCAACGATTCACTTAATGTAAAGGCGAGTTATGAAAAAAGGTGCCAAGCAAGGGCTGCGTGATTTACGCCAGCCCGTGGTGAAAGAGCCACCCAAAATTACCTTCCCGTGCGATTACCCGTTAAAGGTCGTGGGCGATGCGGCTGACGATTTTCCAGCCACCGTGTGTCAAGTCATCGTGCGTCACGCGCCTGACTTCGATGAGACCACGTTGGAAGTCGTGGATAGTCGCAATGGTCGTTTCCAGTCCGTTCGAGTCACCATCGTGGCCACAGGGGAGCAGCAGTTGAGCCAACTGTTCAACGAGCTGAAGGCCACTGGCCGCGTGCACATGGTGGTATGACCATGAGCGACGACGCCCCGATTGCTCTGCACCGCCTCGGCCATCGCCCCTATCTACCAGTATGGGAAGCCATGCGTGAGCTTACCGACACGCGCGATGAAAACACGGCGGATCAATTTTGGCTGGTCGAGCATGAGCCTGTATTTACCCAAGGGCAGGCGGGCAAGCCAGAACACCTGTTGATGCCGGGCGATATTCCCGTGGTCAATACCGACCGGGGCGGACAGGTTACCTATCACGGGCCGGGGCAGGTGGTACTCTATCCGCTGCTGGACGTGCGTCGGGGCAAGATCGGCGTGCGCGACTTGGTCACGGCGCTCGAAAATGCCGTGATCGACGTGCTAGACGCGTATGGAGTGCGCGGCTGGGCCAAGCCCGATGCGCCGGGGGTTTACGTAGAAACGGCCATGGGGGAGGCCAAAATCGCCTCGCTCGGCCTGCGTATTCGTCGTGGGGCCAGCTACCATGGCGTCGCGCTGAACGTCGACGGCGACCTGTCGCCGTTTGCGCGTATCAATCCTTGTGGCTACGCGGGTATGCAGGTCACTTGTCTTGCCGACTTGGTCGATCTCTCTCATGGACAAGACGGGACTAATGGTAAAGACGTTGGCGAACGGCTTGCGCAGGCGTTGGCCGCGCGACTGAAGCGTACCTTGGTGGTGCCTGAGTAACGAAGACTGCCTGCAGAGCGCTGTATGCAGGCAGTCCGCGGCGAGTTAGCCGACGTTGAAGGCGGGGATGCGGTTGCTGTCCGGCTCTTGACCTGGAATGGCCGCAGGAGCGGCAAGACCCAAGTTGTTCTTTTCGAACACGCGGTCTGCCCGGTAGCTAGAGCGTACCAGCGGGCCGGATGGCACTTCCATAAAGCCTTTCTCAAGGCCTAGTACGCGATAGCGCTCGAACTCTTCTGGGCTTACCCAGCGCTCCACGGCCAAGTGGTTTTTGGTTGGGCGCAGGTATTGGCCTAACGTCACGATATCGACACCAATCTCACGCAAATCGTCGAAGGTTTGCAGGATCTCTTCGTCCGTTTCTCCCAGCCCCAGCATCAAGCTGGTTTTGGTGATGATGTCGGGGCGATACTGCTTGGCGTGGGCCAATACGTCGAGCGTTTTGCGGTAGCCAGCGCGAGGGTCGCGCACTTTGCTGGTCAGCCGCTCAACGGTCTCAACGTTTTGCGCAAACACCTCAAGCCCTGAATCGACCACGCGCTCAATAGCGGCTTTATCGCCATCAAAATCAGGCGTTAACGCCTCAACAACCACCTCCGGCGTGCGCGCTTTAATGGCGCGAATACAGTTGGCGTAGTGGGTGGCGCCACCATCGTCTAGATCGTCACGGTCTACTGAGGTCAGCACGATATAGCGAAGACCCATTAGCTCGACGGATTTGGCGGTATTTTCCGGCTCTTCGTGATCCAGCCAACCTTTAGGGTTGCCAGTATCAACCGCACAGAAGCGGCAAGCGCGGGTACATACTGAGCCCATCAACATAATGGTGGCGGTACCATTGCTCCAGCATTCACCCATGTTAGGACAATGGGATTCAGCGCAAACGGTGCTGAGCCGGTGCGTCGCCACGTTTTTCTTAACGGCCTCAAAACGCTCGCCGCCGGGAATTTGCGCGCGCAGCCACTTTGGCTTGCGCTCAAGTGAAGGGGCATCTGCCTGCGCTTTGCGCTGCTTCATGCCATCTTTAATCACCGTCATGCCATGTTCGTTACGGAATTTTTCGCCGCTGGGCACGCGCTGGGAAGGGGTGTTGCTCATAGGAGAGAGCCTCTCTACTGTGCGGCTGGTAAGCAGAAAATCCGAGCGACGCATCACGAAAAATATACGTGCAAAATGTGGCCGCGATGCAACTGTTTACCATGCCCTGAGTAACGCTAACTGATACGTAGGTTGTAAATAATGTAACATATTTGGCAATCAACAAGACACCGTAGAACCGCTAGTGATCCTATTCCAGTGACAGGGCGGGTAAGCAGGAAACTCCATGGCTAGGAAGCGGGCTGCCAGTCGCTTGGAAGTGGCGCTGGAACTCGCTCAGATGCTCACGCACAAAACGCAGGAAGAGCTCTGCTACCGGAGTGGGAAAGTGGTCTCGGCGATACACCGTGCACCAAGCGCGGCGAATGGGGAAGTTGGGCAGTTCCAGGGTAGCTAGCAACCCCTGTTCGAGCTCGCGCTGTACGGCTAAGCGGGGCAACACGGCGACGCCCAGGTGAGCCATGACTCCTTGTTTGATAGCTTCGTTGGTGCCCAGCTCGATACGGTGGGCCAGCCCCACTTCCTGATCCACGGCGAGCTGCTCGAAGGCACTGCGCACCCCTGATCCTGGTTCGCGCATTAGTACGAAATGGCGTGCGAAATCCGTCAGCGTTGGATTGGGCATACTTAGCAGAGGATGTTCTGGCCACACTACCGCCACAAGCTCGTTTTCAAGAATTGGCATAACCACCAAGCCGTCGTCTTCTGGCACCATGGCCATGATCACCACGTCGTCTTGTTGTTCGGCCAGCCGCTCAAGTGCTTGGCTGCGGTTACACACCTTTAAACGCAACTGAACATCCGGGTATCGTGCGCGAAATTTAGCCAGCACATAGGGCACGACATACTGCGCGGAGGAGACGGCAGCGACGTTCAACTTGCCGCTGATCTTGCCGTTAATGTCTGAAAGGCTCATTTGCAGCCGCGACAGCTGACCAAAGATTTCCCGCGTAGAGAGGGCCAGTGTATCGGCCGTTGGCAGCACGTGGAGAGTTTTCCCCGCATACTTAAAGAGAGGCTGCCCCAACGCTTGCTCAAGCTGTCGAATCTGCGCGCTCACGGCTGGTTGTGTCAGGCCGAGCTGCTCGGCGGCCCGTGAATAGGAGCGTTGTTGATGCACTGCCTGAAACACTTGTAGCTGTCGAAACGTTAAGCGGTTGAGCAGCGTGGGGGATGACATAACCACCTCAGGGTAAACTTCCTCGGTAAAAAAGCGCACTGTATAAGGCCTGTTATATAGGGCTTGGCCTCAGCGTCGAAATGCTATCACTGATTTAGGGCTACCGCCTTGAAAGCTTGGCGGTATATAAACGGTGTACGTTTCGATCAATAAGGCAGTCGTTGGAAAAAAAGGGGGGGGAGTCATCGACGTTAGGCAAGGAGTGGCCTAAACTATATTGCATTGCAGCATCATTGCTTTGGGATTGGTGCCATGCATCAACCCAATGGGAGAATATATGAACTTTCTCGCTAATCCTTTGCTTACCACCAATGCGCTTGCTGCTCCTTGGTTTGGGTCATCGAATGATTCCGCGGCGTTACCGGGCGGTGAAGCTCTCGCTAGCATGATGGACCCTTTTGGGTTTGGTCGTGCCGCGGTTAGCTACTGGCGTGACAGTGTAGAGCGCAACATCCTTTATTGGGATGTCATGCGCGAGCGCGGCAACCAATATCTCGAACACATGGAGCAAACGAAGCCCAATGTGCTCGGCTTTGAAACCGAGGTGTTAGTGGATGGCCGTACGCTGCCTAATCCGACTAACTATGAGTTACTGCGGGTATTGCCGCCTAAGAATATCCAGATTGACCCACAAAAACGCCCCTTTGTCGTTATTGACCCGCGTGCAGGCCATGGCCCTGGTATCGGCGGTTTTAAGCCTGATAGCGAACTCGGTGTCGCGCTAAAAGCGGGCCATCCCTGCTATTTTATCGGCTTTTTACCTTTCCCTGAGCCAGGCCAAACGGTGGAAGATGTGGTGGAGTCGGAAGTGGCCTTTTTGCGCCACGTGATTGCGCTACACCCGGAAACCACTGAAAAACCGATGGTGGTTGGTAACTGCCAAGCGGGCTGGCAAATCATGATGGCCGCCGCCCTTGAGCCTGAAGTATTTGGGCCAATCTTAATCGCTGGTGCACCGCTCTCTTATTGGGCTGGCGAGCATGGCAAGGCGCCCATGCGTTATACCGGCGGTATGACAGGGGGAAGTTGGATTACTGCATTGACCAGTGATATCGGCAACGGCCTATTTGATGGGGCGTGGCTGGTTCAGAACTTTGAGCGCCTCAACCCGGCTAATACCTACTGGAAAAAGCAGTACCACCTGTATGCCAATATTGATACCGAGTCCAAACGCTATTTAGAGTTTGAACGCTGGTGGGGTGGTCATGTGGTGCTGGGCGGTAATGAGATCCAGTACATTGTCGATAACTTATTTGTCGGCAATCGCCTTTCTACGGCGCAACTGGTTACCCGCGATG
This sequence comes from Halomonas sp. KX33721, assembly GCF_001596805.1. Lineage (NCBI taxonomy): Bacteria > Pseudomonadati > Pseudomonadota > Gammaproteobacteria > Oceanospirillales > Halomonadaceae > Halomonas > Halomonas sp. KX33721. The sequence continues at coordinate 67,706 of NZ_LVIA01000023.1, forward strand.
GACGGCGTATTGATCTGCGTAATGTACGCTCGCCTGTGGTGGTGTTTTGCTCACGGGGGGGACGATATTACGCCACCGCCTCAGGCCCTGGGGTGGATTCGTGATCTGTACGCGGGCGAAGAGGATATCATTGCGAATGAGCAGACGATTATTTACTGCTTGCATGATACCACTGGGCACCTGGGAATCTTCGTATCTGGCAGTGTTTCCCGCAAAGAGCACTCCGAATTTACGGCCAACATGGACTACATCGATGTGATGCCGCCAGGGCTGTACGAAACGACGATTTCTCATGCCGACGAACACACAGACGCCGAGCTGATTGAGCGTGACTATCTGCTGGAATTTGCGCCGCGCAACTTCGAGGAGCTTGATCGTGACGTGATGCATCAGCCGGAGGATGATCGTCGCTTCGCCACCGTTGCCCGCATCTCTGAAATTAACCTGGGGTTTTATCGTCTCTACGTGCAGCCGTGGATACAGTCCATCATGACACCCGAGGCGGCGCGCTGGATACGGCGTATGCACCCCATTCGCCTGGGCTACAAGCTCATGTCAGACCGTAACCCGCTGACGGTGCCGCTACCGGTTATGGCCGACTACGTGCGCCGCTATCGTCAGCCGGTGGAGCAGGACAACATATTTAAAGCGCTAGAGCTCATGGCATCTGATCAAATTGTAGTGAGCCTGAATGCATGGCGTGACCTGCGCGATAGCTCAACCGAGCGCCTGTTTATGGATATTTATGGTCAACCGCTGCTCCAGGCCGCTGTTGGCTTGTACGGGGATGCCCATGTACATCGCCGCCGTCCTGGCGCAGAGCCTGAGCACCGCCGCTTTATTGAAAACCGCCAAAATGAGCTGCGTCATAAAATTGCTCAGGGTGGCCCTCATGAAGCCGTGATGCGTTCAGTGATCTATGTGCTAGGTGGCGCACCGGCCACCGATGAGCGTAACTTTAAGCGCCTACGCGCCTCTCGGGCGGAGCTTGAACCCAGCACCTCCTTGAGCGAATTTAAGCGCCTAGTGCGTGAGCAGTTCTTTATTTTGAAGCTTGATCGTGAGCAGGCGCTTAATACGTTGCCGGAGCTATTAAAAGGGCAGACCGGTGAGGAGATAGATAACTATATTAGCCACTTAGAGCATGTCTTTGCCGCTAGCGGTGAGTTAACTGAACATGCCGCTAAGCGGTTTGACCAAGTAAAAGCGTTGTTTGATAAAGCGCGTCCCGCTGCCTTGGTGGCGCCAGCCCCTGAAACAGCGCCCGCATCTGACTCCACTGCGGCTACAGCGGAAATAGCAGCCGAAGCGAGTAACACGGTAACGGCTGAAAAGGCCCAAGAATCATCGGTAGAGGCGCCAAAGAAAAAGCCAGCCATCCGGCCGGCTGGGCAGCGCAGAAGCTCGCCCCGTAAGCGTTAGATAAAGTTGCTAAGACGCCTTCGCCCCCGCTTTTTAGCGGGGGCTTTTGCATTGATAGGCGGCGATTTGGGTTGCCGAGTGCCGAGCGGCAGTCTAGTGTCTAGCTACCCTGATCCAAAAAAGCATCGTAAAACGCACCGCGCCGCTAATGCGTTGTTGTTAGTGTTCGCTTAGCTCCCTAAGAGGCGGTTGCTACTAGCGCTTAATCAAGGGCTGGGGTAGGGTAGGCGCATTTTTCTCATGGTCGCCAAGCACACATTGAGGCGGCAACGTATTCAAAGCATGGGCGATAGCGCCTGGGCAATAGAAAAGTGGAGCACTATGGGCAAGTCACTGGTCATCGTCGAATCGCCAGCGAAAGCGAAGACGATTAATAAATATCTCGGCAACGATTTCATCGTAAAGTCGAGCGTAGGTCATATCCGTGACCTGCCGACCAGCGGCTCAGGTAAGGCAGCCTCCGACCCAAAGGAGCGTGCACGCCAGGCCGCGGCAACGCGTAAGATGTCGGCGGAAGAGAAGGCGGAGTATAAAAAGCGCAAAGCTCACGACCAGCTCATTCGACGCATGGGGATTGACCCAGATAACGGCTGGGAAGCGCGCTATGAAGTGCTTCCGGGGAAAGAGAAAGTAGTTGCTGAGTTAAAGAAACTGGCTGAGAAGGCCGATGCTGTTTATCTCGCTACGGATTTGGATCGTGAAGGGGAGGCGATTGCTTGGCACCTTCGCGAAACCATCGGTGGCGACGATAGCCGCTACAAGCGCGTGGTGTTCAACGAAATTACTAAAAACGCCATTCAGGATGCGTTTAAAGCCCCCGGTGTCTTGAACATCCCCCGGGTTGAAGCCCAGCAGGCACGCCGCTTCTTGGACCGCGTAGTGGGCTTTATGCTCTCGCCGCTATTGTGGGCCAAGATTGCCCGCGGGCTTTCCGCCGGGCGCGTACAATCTGTCGCGGTGCGTCTGATTGTGGAACGTGAGCGGGAGATTCGCGCTTTTATTCCCGAAGAGTTTTGGGACGTTCATGCGGATCTCCTCTCTCCGGATGGAGAATTGGTGCGTTTTGCCCTTGTTCGCCAGGATGGCAAGCCGTTCCGTCCCACCTCTGAAAAGGATACCCTGGCGCGTATTGAGCAGCTGCGCAAAGCCAAGCTCTCGATTACCTCGCGGGAAGATAAACCCACCAGCTCTAAACCGACCGCGCCGTTTATCACCTCTACGCTTCAGCAGGCAGCCAGCAGCCGATTAGGGTTTTCGGTGAAGAAGACCATGACCATGGCCCAGCGGCTTTATGAAGCGGGCTACATCACCTATATGCGTACCGATTCCACCAACCTATCTAAAGACGCGGTGGAGAGTGTCCGTTCGTTTATTGGTGATGAGTATGGTGCGCGCTATTTGCCTGAGTCGCCTAATCGATACAGCAGCAAAGAGAGTGCTCAAGAAGCGCACGAAGCCATCCGGCCCTCTAGCGTCGAGCGCAAAGCGACTGACTTGGCAGGTATGGAGCGTGACGCCGAACGCCTCTACGAGCTTATTTGGCGGCAATTTGTGGCGTGTCAGATGACCCCAGCCGAATACCTCTCCAGCACGCTCAGTGTGGAAGTAGATGGCTACGACCTGCGTGCCAAAGGCCGCGTGCTGAAATTTGATGGTTACACCCGGGTAATGAAGCCTACGGGCAAAAACGAAGATCAAAGCCTGCCTGACCTGCCGACGGGCACGGCAATGCAGCTAGAAAAACTCGACCCTCAGCAGCATTTTACCAAGCCGCCCGCGCGCTACACCGAAGCCAGCTTGGTCAAAGAACTAGAGAAGCAGGGCATTGGCCGCCCCTCCACCTACGCATCGATTATTTCGACTATCCAAGATCGTGGCTACGTGAAGCTGGAGAACCGCCGTTTTTATGCCGAAAAATTGGGCGATATCGTCACCGAGCGGTTGAAAGAGTCCTTCCCTGACTTAATGGACTACTCCTTCACCGCCCGCATGGAGGACAGCCTTGATGAAGTGGCTGAAGGCGAGCGCAATTGGCGGGAGCTGCTTGATGCCTTCTACGATGAGTTCCGCATGGAGCTGATGAAGGCTGAAAGCGAGGAGGGCATGCGTCCGAACCAGCCGGTGCCGACTGATATCGACTGCCCCAGCTGTGGCCGAGAAATGCAGATTCGAACCGCCTCTACCGGTGTGTTTTTGGGCTGCAGCGGCTACAACTTGCCGCCTAAAGAACGCTGCAAAACCACCATTGACCTGATTCCTGGTGAAGAGGCCGTGGCGGAAGACGCGGGCGAAGAAGCGGAAACCAATGCCCTACGTGCCAAGCGTCGCTGCCCGAAATGCGGCACGGCGATGGATAACTACCTGATTGACGAAACTCGTAAGCTTCATATTTGTGGCAACAGCCCAGACTGTGACGGTTACGAAGTAGAGAGCGGCAAGTTCAAGATTAAAGGCTACGATGGCCCGGTCATTGAGTGCGATAAGTGCGGCTCCGAGATGCAGCTAAAATCTGGCCGATTTGGCAAATACTTTGGCTGCACCAACAGCGAGTGTAAAAACACCCGCAAGCTGCTGCGCAGTGGTGACGTCGCGCCGCCGAAGATGGACCCGATTCCCATGCCCGAACTTGCCTGCCAAAAGGTGGAAGATCATTACGTGTTACGGGATGGCGCTAGTGGCTTGTTCCTGGCGGCTAGCAAGTTCCCTAAAAACCGTGAAACCCGTCCGCCTCTGGTCAAAGAGCTGAAAGCCCATGCCGATGAGCTGCCAGAGAAGTATCACTTTATTCTTGATGCGCCAAGCGAAGACCCCGATGGCCGCCCCGCGCAGATCCGCTTCTCGCGTAAAAACAAAGAGCAGTACGTGATGACAGACGAAGAGGGCAAAGCGACCGGCTGGAAGGCGACCTTTGAAGGCGGCAAATGGCATGTGGAGGATAAGCGCAAGTGAGCCCGCGTTCGCGTACCAATCAACTGCTGTATCAGGCCGAGCTGCTGGTCGGCCTGCCGGTTGGCGATGATGAGCACAGCCCTGCCCGACGGATGGCCATCGAAGAGAGCGCGCTGGCGCTGTTCGAGCTAGCACTGGGCTCGCTGCTCAAAGAGGTAACCGAGCACGCACGGTTGACGAGCCATGACTGGCGCGCGCTGCTCGCCAGTGACGGCCCCGATGTGGCAGAGCTGCAGCGTCTACGCGATGCCATGCAGCAGCCGGAAAGCTGGCTTTACTGGCTGGTGGGGCAGCTAGAGAAGCTGCACAGTGATGATGGTGCTGCGCGTCGCGCTGTGCAAAATCCTTCTATGATTGCGGTAGGTAGCCAGTTGACGTTAGCCGAGCAACTGTTAGAGAATCTCCAAGCGGCTAAGCGTGATATTGCCTCGCTACGGGAGACAAGCCAAGAGTGGTAGTCCAGCGGCAGTGCGGTGGTGATAGAGGGAGAGGTTGCCAATAGCGTCTGGTTGCTTACTCTGATAGGTTGAAATGTGCCTATTCGTCACCACGTTGTATGGAAACAGCGATACAGGAGGCACGGATGCGCTATAACCAAGTCAAAGATCTCATTGAGTGGGCAGCGGGTTATCATGGCCGCATGGCGCGCCAATACAGCGCTGGCGCAGAACAAGCCGAGCATGAGCGCCTAGCCATGGTGCTCACCTACCTAGCCGATAGCGAGCTAAAGATGAAAACAGGGCTTGAGGCGCTGTTGCACGATGGCTCGGATCATCGTGAAGTGTTAGAAATATGGTTTGACGATTCAAGCGACTTCCCCCAGCCCCCTGAGCTTGATGCTCTGGCAAAGCAGAGCGTGGCAGGTTCGATTGATGAGCTAACCAAAACAGCGGTAGAGTCCCATCGTAAGTTGCAAAGCCTTTATGAACATCGCGCTTCTCGGGCCAAAATTGAGCCCGAGGAGACGTTTTTTAGCGCATTGGCAGAAGGTCATAATGCAGAAGCTCGCAAACTAGTCGCGAGCATGCAGGAGTTTGACGATATTTAGTGAACGTTGAATTAAAGTTTTTTTCAGTGCTGCTCGTTATTCTGAACGCTAATTTGATGGTCGAAACGCTGACAATAGCTGTGTGAATAAGGTATAACAGCCGCCACTAATGTGTCCTCGGCCTAGCCACACTGGCCTGTATTTGAGAGCAAAATAATGTCTGTGAACCGTCGCCGATTTTTGGCGTTGGCACTGGGCTGGCCAGCAGTGGCTAGCGCAACTGCTACAAGCGCTGTGAATGATTATGAGCCAACCGATTTGGTTGAGACGCTGCTTTCTCGCGCTGCTGTGCCACGCCACAGTAGTGAGTTGTGGGTGCTAATTGACGATAAAGAGGCAACGCTGACCATTTTTCGCGGGAATGCGCTGGTAGAGCGTTTTGCGCCTATTTCATTGGGGCGCGGTGGCGCAAAAACCCAGCGAATTCGCGGCGATAACGTTACACCGCTGGGCGAATTCAGAGTTAATCGATTTAATTTCGAAAGCCAGTGGCATATCTTTATTGGTATCGATTATCCTACGCCACCTCACGCACGTATGGCGCTTGAAAAAGGTATCTACTCCCAAGCGGATTACGAAGCCTATTTTGACCACTACCGGCGTTATGGCTCTCCCCCGCAGAATACTGCGTTGGGTGGCGCTATTGGGATTCACGGAGTTGGCGGCGGTGATCCAGAGATCCATGGTAGCTTCCACTGGACCCAAGGGTGTGTGGCAGTCACCAATGAACAGATCGTACGTGTGGCCGAATTAGTAGATGTTGGCACACGCGTGGTGATCCGCTAGGCTTGTGTTGTTGAAGGAAGTTCTAGGTTTTAAATATGTGGCTATAGACAACCGCTGTGGTCTATTATAAAACAGCGTTTGACTTGCGTGCCTTGGTACGTAACCCTGGTACAAGTCGCTGTAAAGAACCTGCACCGCAGGTAGACAAATTTAAGCTAACGCTTTAGCTTTATTTTTTGTCATACCCTTAACGTAGTACCCAAGGAAGACTCAAGGAGAACATTATGACTCTGAAGACTGCTCTGAAGATGACTGCCGCTGCCGCTTCTCTGGCAATCCTGGCTGGCTGTGCTTCTACCAGCGCTCTGGAAGAAGTTCGCATGACTGCTGAATCTGCACAGGCTGATGCCGCAGAAGCACGCAGCATGGCTTCACAAGCTCTGAACACTGCAAACCAAGCTCAGCGCGACGCGCAAGCTGCTCTGCAGATGTCTGAGCAGAACCGTGAAGAAATGAACCGCATGTTCCAGCGTTCCATGCAGAAGTAATTCTGCTTGGGCCACCGAGCATGATGCATGTTCGGTGGTCGCTGTAGATGTGAAAAACCCCGCCTCGGCGGGGTTTTTTGTTGGCTAGCGCTTTGCGCGTTAAGCGTCGCCTTCAACTCGAACGGTCGTGGAAAGCTCGACACCTTCCAAAATTCCCTCTAGCTGCTGAGTGGGCTGCGGCTCGGGTTCCTGCTCAGGGGCGGGTTCCTGCTCAGGGGCGGGTGCTTGCGGGCCATATAGCGCCACAAAGCGGCCGTCTGGTGCTTCCACCGCGCGTTTGACTTGCTCGTAATCCACTTCTGCTTGATCTTCTGCCAGTTCGCTGACCCGCTCAATGGCATTAAGAAGCGGCTCAAAGTTGCCTACGTTCTCTTCCAGCTGAGGGTAGGATTGCACAAACAGTGTGCCGTCTGCCGCCCAGCCTGCTTTAAAAGGCGCATCCATCAGGTTTACCTTAGTGCCGCTTGGTAGGCGTTCATACAGCGACTCGATATCTTCCGGGTACATGCGAATACAGCCACGGCTGACACGCATACCCACGCCATCAGGGCGATTGGTCCCATGGATCAAGTAGCTCGGCATAGCCAGCAAGATGGCATGACGGCCAAGCGGGTTGTCAGGCCCTGGTGGAACGATAGCGGGTGCAGGCTCGCCTCTTGCAGCCGCTTCACGACGCATCGAGGCGGGCGGTGCCCAGGCAGGGTCTTTGACTTTGACCGTGGTCCGCGTGATGCCTACCGGAGTCGCAAACTCCTCGCGGCCAACGCTGACAGGGTAGGTTTCCACAATGCCGGGGTTGTCGGCAGGGTAGTAGTAAAGGCGCAGCTCGGAGAGATTGACCACCACGCCCTCGCGTGGCGCAGGCGGCAGAATGTACCGCGCAGGGATCACTACCTCGGTGCCTTTACCCGGTACCCATAAGCTAACGTCTGGGTTCGCCATGCGAATCTCTTCGTAGCCAATATTATGGCGACGAGCGATGTCGATAAGCGTCTCTTCGGGGTCCTCCACCGTAACGGTGTAGTACTCACCAATAATATCGCCGTGCTCGGGTAGTCGGAAGTGGCCGCGCGGTAGTTCCTGCGCCTCAGCAACTTGCTCTGCACTAGCAGTGGCGTCGTCAGTAATCGCCGCAGTGCTTTCGGCCTGCTCGGCCGACGGCTGTGCATAAACGGGGCCCACAAGGCTCGCTGCCAGCAGAACTGCCAGGCTGGTAGGTCCCCAACGGGTAATGTTCTTACGAATGTTCATGGTCGATCCTAATCAATGTATGCACTGCTGGTACGCATGGTAATGGGCAGCGATGCGTTACCGATATGTGCTGCTTAATGACAAGTTTGCCCCAAGGTTCACGCCGCCGCTACTTTTTGATTAAGGGTCGTTAGCAGTGCTTCAATCTTTTCGAAACGCTGTTCGACCGTTTCCATTGGAAATTCAAAACGTAAAGTATCGGAACCATCTAAGCGGTAGTGCTGGGGAGATTTTTGAATCAGCGTGACCAGGGTCAGCGGGTCTACCTGGGTAGTGGTGTTAAAAATCACGCGGCCGCGCTGTTCACCTGCTTCTATGCGCGCAACACCGAGCTGTTCTGCCCGGTGGCGCAGCTTCGTCTGCCGAATCAGGTTCTTCAACGGCTGTGGCAGTAGACCAAAACGGTCGATCAACTCTACCTGCAACTCTTTAAGCTCGGTATCTGATTGCGTATTAGCGATGCGTTTATACATGACTAGGCGCTGCTGTACATCGTGAATGTAATCATCGGGAATGAGGGCAGGCAGATTCAGGCTTATTTCGACGCCTGTGTTGAAGGGCGCGTCGATGTTAGGGGTTTTGCCTGCGCGGATTGCTTTCACCGCCCGGTCCAGCATTTCCATATAAAGGGTGTAGCCAATGGTTTCCATTTGGCCGCTTTGCTCGTCGCCCAAAAGCTCACCCGCACCGCGAATTTCCATATCGTGGCTGGCCAATGTAAAGCCTGCCCCCAGGTCGTCGGAGGCGCTAATCGCCTCAAGGCGTTTTACGGCATCTCGCGTCATGGCTTTGGGTGGCGGGGTTAGTAGGTAAGCATAGGCCTGATGGTGGCTGCGCCCTACGCGGCCGCGCAGCTGGTGTAGCTGTGCTAGGCCGAACTTATCCGCACGCTCAATCAAAATGGTGTTGGCGCTAGGTACGTCAATGCCGGTTTCTATAATGGTGGAGCACACCAGCACGTTAAAGCGTCGGTGGTAGAAATCAGACATCACCCGCTCAAGGCTGCGCTCTGGAAGCTGGCCGTGGGCCACAGCAACGCGGGCTTCCGGCACTAGCTCGCGGATCTGTTCAGCAGCATTCTCAATGGTTTTAACTTCGTTGTGCAGGAAGTAGACCTGACCGCCGCGCAGGATCTCCCGCAGTAGCGCTTCCTTAATAATGCTGTTATCGCGCTGCTGTATAAAAGTTTTTACCGATAAGCGCCTTGCGGGCGGAGTGGCGATGATAGAAAGGTCACGGATGCCGCTCATGGCCATATTGAGCGTACGCGGAATAGGCGTGGCGGTGAGTGTGAGAATGTCGATTTCCGCGCGTAGGGTTTTCAACTTCTCTTTTTGGGCGACGCCGAAGCGGTGCTCTTCATCGATAATCAGCAGTCCCATTTTGGGCAGCTCGACGCTTTTCGAGAGCAGCTTATGGGTGCCAATAACGATATCGGTTTGGCCGCTTTTGATGCCTTCCAGGGTTTGCGTCATCTCTTTGCCACCGGTAAAGCGCGAGATTAGGCTGATATTGACGGCAGTGTCGGCAAAGCGGTCGCGGAAGTTCTCGAAGTGCTGGCGTGCTAGCAGCGTTGTCGGCACTAGCACTACGACCTGTCTGCCGGACTGTACGGCGAGGAAGGCGGCGCGCATGGCCACCTCGGTTTTACCAAAGCCGACGTCGCCACATACCACGCGATCCATTGGCTGAGGAGAGACCATGTCGCTGATCACTGCTTCGATAGCCGCCTTCTGATCCGGTGTTTCCTCAAACGGGAAGCTGGCCGCAAAACGCACATACTCATCGCCGGGCGGGTCGTACACTGTGCCTTGCTGGGCTTCACGGCGGGCGTAAATATCCAATAGCTCTGCGGCGGTGTCGCGAATTTTTTCAGCGGCTTTGCGGCGGGCTTTCTCCCACTGGTCGGAGCCCAGCTTATGCAGCGGAGCGAGTTCGTCATCGGCGCCGCTATAGCGTGAAATAAGGTGCAGGCTATCCACCGGCACATACAGCTTGGCACCGTCTGCATAGGAGAGGGCGAGAAACTCGTTGGCCTGGCCGCCCGCTTCCAGAGTCTCCAGGCCCAGGTAGCGGCCTACGCCGTGGGCTTGGTGAACCACCGGTGCTCCTTCGCGCAACTCGGAAAGGTGACGGACCGCTAGTTCGTTATCGTCGGTGGCTTTTTCCCGCCGACGGCTTTGCCGCACGACGTCGCCAAACAGCTCGGTTTCGCTAATTACCGCGACATCGGGCTCGGTGAGCCATAGGCCACTACCCACCATGCTTTCCGTTATAGCGATGTGCTCGCTGCCTGCTAAAAAAGCCTGGAAACTATCGCTATGGGGCAGCGATAGTTTCAGCGGGGAGAGGACTTCCTCCAGTGCTTCTCGCCGCCCGCGAGACTCGGCAACAAACAGCATGCGGGTCTTGGGATGGTTATCTAAGAAGCTCGCCAGCTCGCTCAGCGGCTGTTTGGCGCGCGCATTGATGGCCAGAGAAGGGAGTGCTTGGGCCAGAGGAGCAAGCGCATGGCGTTGGCTGTCGTCCTCAGTGAACTCAAGGCGAGGCCGCGCTTTAATGGCTGAAAACACTTCGTTAACTGGGAAGAACGCCCGGTGAGGCGGTAGTAGCGGCCGTGTAGGGTCAACACCTAAATTCTCATAGCGTGATTCAATCGACTGCCAGTGCTGCTCAGCCGCGTGGAAAACGTCTGGGAGCAAGGCGATGCGAGTGTCTTCGGTGAGATGCTCAAACAGTGAGGCGGTTTCCTCGAAAAAGAGCGGTAAATACTGCTCTAGCCCAGGAGAGGGAATCGCTTTCAGCGCATCGTTATAGAGCGGGCACTGGCGCGGGTCGACATCAAACAGGGTTTCAAACTGCTCACGAAAGCATGCGATGGCGCTGCGGCTGAGCGAATACTCATGGGCGGGCAGCAGTTCGATGACATCCACTTTGTCGGTAGAGCGCTGGCTGCCGGGGTCGAAGTGGCGCAGTGTGTCGATCTCATCATCAAATAGATCAATACGAATCGGCTCATCCATGCCCATGGCAAATAGGTCGATAATCGCGCCGCGCATGGCGTATTCGCCTGGCTCATAAACGGTCTCTACCGCACGATAGCCTGCCCGGGAGAGCGATTCGCGGAAGGTTTCGCGATTCAGCGTGGCCCCCGCCTTTAGCGTCATCACGCGGCCAGCGATGTACGAGACAGGCGGCAGCCGCTGCATGAGGGTATTGACTGGCACAAGCACGATACCGCGCACGCCATCCTGTAGCAGGCGCAGCGTTCTCAGCCGAGCAGAAATAATATCTTGGTGGGGCGAGAAGCTGTCGTAGGGCAAGGTTTCCCAATCGGGGAAGGGGAGAACCGGCACGCTGCTATAAAAAGCGAGATCTTGTTCCAGCCTCTGGGCGCTGGCGGTGTTGGGAGTGATCACCAGTAACGGTGCGCTTGACGCTACCTGAGCTAGCGCCAGGGCAGTCGCACTGCCCGGCGGCGCTTGCAAATAGAGCGTATCGCGAATCCCTTGCGGCTGAGGCGGTTCGAGCAGAGAGAAAGAAGGCATAGTAAAGGTATCGTTTTGCACAGAAACGGAACCAAGATCATACACGATCCGCCCTTTCGCGCAGAGGCTTTGGCGCCATGGGGTGTTAAGATCGCTTGGTCGCTGCATCATTGGCGTTTGTAGTCAATACCCTGTTTCTGTAATACCCCTACATGTTGTGCGACTATCCATTCATTGCGGCACCTTAATAAGCTCCGGATAATGCTCGGGACATCCCCGTTCATAACTCAATGAGGCCGCACGTGAGTCAGCAAGCGCTCGAAAACGTTTTTCAGGAATGGCAAAACAACGAAGCTCTGGCGGAGCAAATGATCCCACTAGTGGGGCAGCTCTATCGCCAGAACAACGTTGTGGCCACGATGTTCGGACGCTCTCTGATCAAGCGGTCGGTCATTCGTATCCTTAAAGATCACCGCTTTGTACGCAAAATTGAAGGCACAGAGCTGTCGGTAGAAGATACGTACCCCATCGTAAAAGCGATGAGTGAGATGAACCTGGGGCCTGCTCACGTCGATGTGGGTAAGCTAGCAGTGAGCTTTAAGCGCCAGGGCGGTGGCGACCTTGATGCGTTTTTGCGCCATGAGCTAGGCGAGATCATCGACGGCTTTCAGCCGGGCGGCAACAAAGGCGAGCCTCAAGACGTCGTGCTGTATGGTTTTGGCCGTATTGGTCGCCTGCTGGCGCGCGTGATGGTCGAGAAGGCTGGTGGCGGAAACCTACTGCGTTTGCGTGCCATTGTGGTGCGCGGCCGTGGTGATGTGGCGAAAGACCTGGAGAAGCGTGCCAGTCTGCTGCGCCGCGACTCGGTTCATGGCCCGTTTGATGGCACCATCGCCGTGGATGCTGACGCGCGTACGCTGACCATTAACGGCAACGTGGTGCAGGTCATCTACGCCGACTCCCCCAGCGAAATTGATTACACCACCTACGATATTCACAACGCGGTGATTGTTGATAACACCGGTATTTGGCGTGATGAAGCGGGTTTAGGCCAGCACCTTGAGTGTAAAGGTGCAGCAAAAGCGCTGCTGACGGCGCCGGGTAAAGGTGACATCAAAAATATCGTATTCGGCATTAATCACGAAACGATTGGCGATAATGACCGCATCGTGTCGGCGGCTTCCTGTACGACGAACGCCATTGTGCCGGTGTTGAAAGTACTCAACGATGAGTACGGTGTGGCGACAGGGCACGTAGAGACCGTTCACTCCTATACCAACGACCAGAACCTGATTGATAACTATCATAAAGGTGATCGTCGTGGCCGTAGTGCGGCGCTTAACATGGTACTGACCGAAACAGGCGCAGCTAAAGCGGTTGCTAAGGCGCTGCCGGAGTTAGAAGGCAAGCTGACTGGTAACGCCATTCGCGTACCTACCCCGAACGTATCTATGGCGATTTTGAACCTGACGCTGGATAAAGGTACTGATGCAGACGCGCTGAACGACTACCTGCGCCGTATGTCGATTGATTCTGCTTACCAAAAGCAAATCGATTTCGTTGACTCTGCAGAAGTGGTTTCTTCTGACTTCGTTGGTAATCGCCACGCGGGCATTGTTGATGCCAAAGCGACCATTGCTAACGGCAATCATGCAGTGGTCTACGTCTGGTACGACAATGAGTTTGGTTATAGCTGCCAGGTCATTCGTATTCTTCAGCATATGTCGAATGTGCAGTTTTTGAAGCTGCCACGTCAGGCGAGTTAATTGGTGCGGGTCCGTAGTGCGCTAAATTAGGGCATTACTTAAAACGTTGAATCAACGCCACCTTCGGGTGGCGTTTTTGTACCAGAAACAAATGCACTACAAATGCATATAGCACTTTTGGAGGCCATCAGGGATGTGGTCATTGGCCGCGCTTATCTTTATAATGCGATAGATTTTTCGGGGTGGTTCAAGCTTGCTTGGGCCTGACTGGTAACAATCTGAACAGAAAATAAGAATTCACTGGGCAGAAAATAAGCATTCGAACCCCTTACCTTCGTATATCCGATCCATCAACTGGGCGAGACTATGATCGAAGTCAAAAAAAGGCCTGGATCTCCCCATCACGGGAGCGCCCGAGCAGCGTATTGAAGATGCGCAGCCTGTGCGTCACGTGGCAATCCTGGGCACTGACTATGTTGGTATGAAACCAACAATGGAAGTTCAGGAAGGGGACAAGGTCAAGTTAGGCCAGCTTCTCTTCACCGACAAGAAAATTGATGGCGTGCGTTTTACCGCGCCTGCCGGTGGTGAAGTAGTCGCAATTAACCGTGGCGAAAAACGTCGTCTGCTGTCTGTGGTTATTAAAGTCGATGAAAATGAAGAAGCGATTACATTTGCTTCTCATGATCGTGGTGCTTTAGGACAGCTTGATCGTCAAACCGTTGTCGACCAGCTTGTTGAGTCAGGACTTTGGACTGCCCTGCGCACCCGTCCTTTCTCACGCACACCAGCCATCGATAGCGTTCCTGCTGATATCTTTGTCACCGCTGTAGATACTCATCCGCTAAGCGCTGACCCTGCCTTTATCATCAATGAAAATGCCCAAGCATTTGAAGACGGCCTCAAGGTGCTAACCCGCCTGACCGAGGGCAACGTTTTTCTGTGCACGGGTGCAAACGCCTCAATTCCGGGTGGTGATGTCAGCGGTGTAAAAACCGAAAGCTTTGCTGGGCCGCATCCGGCTGGTTTGGTAGGCACACACATTCACTACCTCTCGCCCGTGGCGCTGCATAAGAAAGTGTGGCACATCGGTTATCAGGACGTGATTGCCTTCGGCAAGCTGTTTGTAGAAGGTAAGCTGGACATAAGCCGCATCGTAGCGGTAGGTGGCCCGCGTGCAGAAAAACCGCGCATTCTGCGTACCCGTGTGGGTGCCAGCACTCAAGAACTCTTAGCAGGTGAAGTCATCAAACCCGATGACACCCGCGTGATTTCCGGCTCGGTTTTCTCTGGCGCTGCCGCTGAAGGCAAACTGACTTATCTGGGTCGCTTCCACAACCAAATCAGTTTGCTGGAAGAGGGCAATAAGCGCACCTTTATGGGATGGTTATCTCTGGGTGCGAATCGCCACTCCGTTATGGGCATTTATCTTTCCAAATTTAAAGGCCTGAGTAACTACGCGCCGACTACTTCTACAAATGGCTCCGAGCGTGCCATGGTGCCGGTGGGTAACTACGAGCGCGTCATGCCGTTGGATATCATGCCAACGCAACTGCTGCGTTCGCTGATTGTGGGCGACATTGAGGTTGCCATGCAGCTCGGGTGTCTTGAGCTGGACGAAGAGGATCTGGCGCTGTGTACCTACGTTTGCCCCGGCAAATATGAGTACGGCCCCATCCTGCGTGACAATCTCACCATGATCGAGAAAGAGGCCTGATGATGGGTATTCGACAAACACTCGATAATCTCGAGCCGCACTTCCACAAAGGTGGTAAGTACGAAAAGTTCTATCCGCTCTATGAAGCGGTAGATACGATTTTCTACTCGCCCCCCAGCGTTGCAAAAACCACCGCTCACGTGCGTGATGGCGTCGACCTGAAACGCATCATGATCACGGTATGGATGTGTACCTTCCCGGCCATGTTCTTCGGTATGTGGAACGCAGGCTGGCAGGCGAACACTGCCATCGAAGCGGGTTATGCCTCCATGAACGGCTGGCGCGATGCCATCATGATGACCCTCGCGGGCGGTCATGATCCCAGCAGCCTGTGGGCTAACTTCGTTCTTGGCGCGACATACTTCCTGCCCATTTACCTCGTGACGTTCGTCGTGGGTGGTTTCTGGGAAGTGCTGTTCGCCATTAAGCGTGGTCACGAAGTCAACGAAGGTTTCTTCGTGACTTCCGTGCTGTTTGCGCTGATTCTGCCAGCCACTATTCCACTATGGCAGGTTGCACTCGGCATTACCTTCGGTGTCGTGATCGGTAAGGAGATCTTCGGCGGCACGGGTAAGAACTTCCTGAACCCTGCGCTGACGGGCCGCGCGTTCCTCTACTTTGCTTATCCGGCACAAATTTCTGGTGACGCAGTATGGGTAGCAGCCGACGGCTACACCGGTGCTACTGCGCTTTCTATGGCGTTCCAAGACGGTATGACTGCGCTGACCAACACCTATAGCTGGTGGGATGCCTTCCTAGGCTTTATCCCTGGCTCTGTTGGCGAAGTATCGACGCTGGCCATCCTGATCGGTGCTGCCGTACTGCTGTGGACCAAGATTGCCAACTGGCGCATCATGCTGGGTGTATTCCTGGGTATGGTGATTACCAGCACGCTGTTCAACCTGATCGGTTCTGAAACCAACCCCATGTTCGCGATGCCGTGGTACTGGCACCTCGTCATTGGTGGGTTTGCCTTCGGTATGGTGTTTATGGCGACTGACCCTGTGTCCGCTTCCATGACTAACCAAGGCCGTTTGGTATTTGGCGCGCTGATCGGTGTGATGACCGTTCTAATCCGCGTGGTAAACCCGGCGTTCCCGGAAGGCATCATGCTGGCCATCCTGTTCGCCAACCTGTTTGCGCCGCTGATTGACCACTTCTTCGTCCAGGCCAATGTGAAGCGCCGTCTCAAGCGCACTGGTACACCGGCCGAGGAGACTGCCTAATGGCACAAGGTAACAACTCCATCAAGAAAGTCCTGATCGTAGCGTTCTCGCTGTGCATCGTGTGCTCGGTCATCGTTTCGACGGCGGCCGTAGCACTGCGCCCAGCGCAGCAGCTCAATCAGGAGCTGGACCGTAAAACCAACATCCTCAACGTGGCGCGTCTTTACGAGCCGGGTATGGATGTGGAAGAAGCGTTCAGCAACCAGATCACTGCGCGCGTCGTCGAACTCGAAACCGGTGACTATACCGATCAGTTCGATCCCGAGACCTTCGATGGTTTCGAAGCTGCGCGTGACCCGGCCACTGGCCGCACGCTGTCTGGCGACCGTGACATCGCGGGACTCTCGCGCGTAGAAAAATTCGCGACTGTGTACCTAGTAGGCGATCCTGAGAATCCTGACCAGATCGTTCTGCCTATTCGTGGGCAGGGCCTGTGGGGCCGTATGATGGGATTCCTGTCGGTAGAGGGTGACGGCAATACCATCGTCAGTATCACCTACTACGACCACGCAGAAACACCGGGTCTAGGTGCTGAGGTAAACAACCCGCGCTGGCAAGCCCAGTGGGAAGGTAAAAAGATTTACAGCGAAGAGGGCGACCTCTCTCCTGAAATCCACCTGACCAAAGGCGGCGCGAGTAACGAGTACGAAGTCGATGCGCTTTCCGGTGCCACGCTGACCAGTAACGGCGTGACCAACATGCTGCAGTTCTGGCTCAGCGAAGAGGGCTTTGCTCCTTACCTGGCTAAATTCCGCAGCGGTACCGAGCCATCAGACGCCGAAGACACCGAGACTGACTTCGACGACGTTGAGGGGGCCTGATCATGGCGGATGTAAATGCAAAAGGCGTTTTAACGGCGCCTATTTTTAAGAACAACCCCATTGCGCTTCAGATTCTGGGGATCTGTTCTGCACTGGCGGTGACCACCAGCATGAGCGTGTCGCTGGTCATGTCGCTGGCGGTTATTTTCGTAACCTCTTTTTCGAACCTGTTCGTATCGTTGATTCGGAATCACATTCCGTCTTCGATTCGTATCATCGTTCAGATGACCATCATTGCCTCGTTGGTTATCGTGGTCGACCAGATCCTCAAAGCCTATGCTTACGAAATGTCCAAGCAGCTGTCGGTGTTCGTCGGTCTGATCATCACCAACTGTATCGTAATGGGCCGCGCGGAAGGTTTCGCGATGTCCAATACGCCGGGCATGTCGTTCCTGGATGGTATCGGTAATGGCCTGGGCTACAGTTTCGTCCTGATGGTGGTAGGTTTCTTCCGCGAACTGCTGGGTGCTGGCAGCGTGTTCGGCTTCACTGTACTGCCGACCATTCAGAATGGTGGCTGGTACGTGCCGAACGGTCTGCTGCTGCTGCCGCCGTCTGCTTTCTTCATCATTGGTCTGTTGATCTGGGTACTGCGCTCTGTCAACCCGGAGCAAGTCGAAGAGAACGAGTTTAAGATGAAGCACAACACCAAGCCGAAGGAGGCCGTGTAACATGGAACACTATCTAAGCCTTTTCGTCGCTTCGGTATTCGTCGAGAACATGGCACTTGCCTTCTTCCTGGGCATGTGTACGTTCCTCGCGGTATCCAAGAAGGTGTCTTCTGCCATCGGTCTCGGTATTGCGGTTATCGTCGTACTGACGATCACTGTGCCGGTCAATAACCTGGTATTCACGTACCTGCTGCAAGAAGGCGCGCTGACCTGGACCGGCATTAGCGGTGCTGAAAACATCGACCTGTCATTCCTGGGTCTGCTCTCTTACATCGGTGTTATCGCGGCACTGGTACAGATCATGGAGATGTTCCTTGATAAGTACGTACCGTCGCTTTACAACGCGCTGGGCGTTTTCCTACCGCTGATCACCGTAAACTGCGCCATCCTGGGTGGCGTACTGTTCATGGTAGAGCGTAGCTATAACTTCGGTGAGGCCGTGGTATATGGCTTCGGCGCTGGTACCGGTTGGGCGCTAGCAATCGCTGCTCTGGCGGGTATTCGTGAAAAGCTGAAGTACAGCGACGTGCCGGGCGGTCTGCAGGGTCTTGGCATCACGTTTATCACCGTTGGCTTAATGTCACTGGGCTTTATGTCCTTCTCTGGCATTCAGCTTTAATCGGAGCCGGTTTTCTCGGCAGCCCAGGCTGCCGAGGTACAGAAAACCTTCAGCAATAGGAAACCGACATGGTTGATACATCTGTCATCTTGCTCGGTGTTGTCATGTTCACGGTCATCGTTATTAGCTTAACGGCGATCATTCTGGCAGCGCGCAGCAAGCTAGTGAGTAGCGGGGACGTGACCATTGAAGTCAACGGCGATCCCGAGCACACCCTAAAGACCCAGGCCGGCGGCAAGCTTTTGAACACCCTGGCGGCCAACGGTATTTTCCTCTCTTCCGCCTGTGGTGGCGGTGGCTCTTGTGCCCAGTGCAAATGCCGGGTAAAAGAGGGCGGCGGTTCTATCCTGCCGACCGAAGAGTCGCACTTCACCATGCGCGAGAAGAAAGAGGGCTGGCGACTCTCCTGCCAGGTTCCTGTGAAGCAGGATATGAAAATTGAAGTGCCGGAAGAAGTCTTCGGCGTGAAGAAGTGGGAAACCGAAGTAACGGCCAACCCCAATGTAGCGACCTTCATCAAAGAGCTGAACCTGAAGCTGCCTGAAGGCGAGGAAGTTGCCTTCCGCGCCGGTGGTTATGTCCAGCTGGTAGCACCGCCCTACGATATCAAGTTCTCCGATTTCGATATCGAAGAAGAGTACCGTGGCGACTGGGAAAAGTTTGGCCTGTTCGACATTTCCCATAAAAACAACGAGGAAGTCATCCGCGCCTACTCCATGGCGAACTATCCGGAAGAGAAAGGCCTCCTCAAGTTCAACATTCGTATCGCAACTCCGCCTCCTGGCAGCAGTCATCCGCCGGGCCTGATGTCCACCTACGTCTTCAACCTGAAGCCGGGTGACAAGGTAACGGTGATGGGGCCGTTTGGTGAGTTCTTCGCCAAAGACACCGACGCTGAAATGGTCTTCATCGGTGGTGGTGCCGGTATGGCCCCGATGCGTAGCCATATCTTTGACCAGCTTAAGCGTCTGAAATCGACGCGTAAGATTTCGTTCTGGTACGGCGCGCGCTCCTGGCGTGAGACCTTCTACAACGAAGAGTACGACCAGCTGGCGGAAGAGTTCCCGAACTTTGAGTGGCACTTGGCACTCTCCGATCCGCAGCCGGAAGATAACTGGGAAGGCCCGACGGGCTTCATCCACAATGTATTGTATGAAAACTACCTGAAGGACCATCCGGCGCCTGAAGATTGTGAGTACTATATGTGTGGGCCGCCCATGATGAACGCCTCTGTTATCAAGCTGCTGCTTGATATGGGCGTTGAGCCGGAAAACATCCTGCTGGATGACTTCGGCGGCTAATATCGCATCAGCGAACGTTAGAAACGGGGCTAGCCTTTGGGCTAGCCCCGTTTGTTTTTGTTTACCGTTTTGTTGGCAGATGCGAATATCCGTGCTGAAAAACACCCAATGCCTGATCATTTTGCGGTGGCTGAGGTACAATGGGAGGTAGATTTTTAAGGCACTTATCGGCACAAGTATTGTCGGCAGGTGAGGTACCTAACGTAATGCTAGGAGGACAACATGGCAATTTGGCTACTGGTATTCGGGTTTATGGCGCTGATTATGGGCGCGATGGCCGTTGGCGTGCTGATGGGGCGTAAACCCATTGCAGGCTCCTGCGGTGGGCTTAATCAAATCGGCATGAAGGATGGCTGCGATATCTGCGGTGGTAAAGACGAAGTATGCGAAGAAGAGAACCGCAAACGCGGTAGCGTACGGCGCCGTAGTGATGAAAGCCGTGGCGCCGACTTAGGTTACGATGCAACGCGCCGCTAACCGCTGATGCTACTACGCGTTAAATAACATCAAACGCTCGCTTAACCGCGGGCGTTTACGTATGCGCTAATGAATTGATGATGTCAGGGAACAAGGAGATCCAAACCGTATGGCGGTTCACAATTACGATGTCGTGGTGATCGGTACCGGCCCCGCTGGGGAAAGCGCTGCTATTAATGCTGCTAAGCACGGTATGCGGGTGGCGATAATTGAGAAGCAGGCTCAGGTAGGCGGTAACTGCACCCACTGGGGCACCATTCCTTCCAAAGCGCTGCGCCATCAGGTCAAGCAGATCATGGCGTTCAATACCAACCGAATGTTCCGCGATATCGGTGAGCCCCGCTGGTTCTCCTTCCCAAAAGTGATGGAACGCTCCCGCGGTACGATTGATAAGCAGGTTGAAATGCGCACCACTTTTTATGCGCGCAACCGCATTGACCTCTTTCACGGCGTCGCCCGCTTCAAAGACGAGCACACCGTTGTAGTGCGTGACCGCCAAGAGGGGATGGAAGAGTTAGTGGCCAAGAAAATCGTCATCGCCACCGGCTCGCGCCCCTATCGCCCAGCAGATATCAACTTCCGCCATCCGCGTATCTACTGCTCCGATACCATCCTGAGCCTGTCCCACACGCCGCGTACGCTGGTAATTTTCGGCGCGGGCGTTATCGGTTGTGAGTACGCTTCTATCTTCTCGGGGCTTGGCGTGAAGGTAGACCTGATCAACAACCGGGATAGCCTGTTGTCGTTCTTGGACGATGAGATCAGCGATGCGCTCTCTTATCACCTACGCAAGCACGGCGTGCTGATTCGTCATAACGAAGAGTACGAGAGTGTCGAGGGTGATGAAGCAGGCGTAGTGGTACGCCTGAAATCCGGTAAGAAAATCCGTGCCGATGCATTCCTATGGGCCAACGGCCGTACTGGTAACACCGACAGCTTGGGGCTGGAGAACATCGGCCTGGAAGCGAATGGCCGGGGCCAGCTCAGCGTGGATGAGCACTACCGCACCTCGATTCCGCATATTTATGCGGCGGGCGACGTCATAGGTTGGCCAAGCTTGGCCAGTGCCGCCTACGATCAGGGCCTAAACTCCTGTAACGAGCTGCTGGAAAAAGAGTACCGCTTTGTCAGCGATGTCCCGACTGGTATCTACACCATCCCGGAAATTAGCTCTTTTGGCCCCAACGAGCGTGAGTTGACTGAAGCCAAAGTGCCCTATGAAGTGGGCAAAGCGTTCTTTAAAGACACCGCTCGCGCCCAAATCACCGGCGACACGGTCGGTATGCTGAAGATCCTGTTCCACCAGGACACCCTGGAGATTCTCGGTATCCACTGTTTTGGCGACCAGGCGTCGGAGATCCTGCACATCGGCATGGCCATCATGCAGCAGGAGGGCAAGGCCAACACGCTCAAGTACTTCGTCAACACCACCTTCAATTACCCCACCATGGCAGAAGCCTATCGAGTGGCGGCACAAAACGGTCTGAACCGGGTGTTCTAAGCGGTCAGGGCGGGCCTTCCTGCAGAGGTTGGCCTGCCAGATCAGCTTCGGTGGGAGGCCGCTTTAGCGGGCGAATGGCGCCGTCAGGCGCCCCGGCCAAGCCACCGTCGCGAGCTGAAGCTCCCTCCCACGGGGGCATTTCAGCACCGTCGCGAGTTGAAGCTTCCTCTCACGGCTCTTCAGGGCGACGCTATAGCGTTTCCAAAAGCTGTCTAGCCCGGGGCTGCCATTCGCCTTCTAGGGAAGCGGCTTGGGTAAGCGATGCTCTGGCGTCTGCAAGGCGCGCTTGCTGGAATTGTATAATGGCCAGATTGAGCCACGCAGCACCCATCTCCGGGTCGAGGCTCGTGGCTGTCTCGAAGGCGGCCAGGGCGGCTTCGGGCTGGCCATCGGCATACAGGGCATTGCCTAGCGCAAACTGCCCAGTAGGATTTTGCGGGAAGCGCTCACTGAATGCCTGCCAGCTACTCAGCGTTGTGTCGGGGCCGTGCTGCTCTTCAAAGGCACTAATGGCCTCTAACGCATTGCGTGCCGTGACACCTTCGGGCAGCGTGCCCGGCTCGCTGACCACAAACCCCCAGCGCTCAGTACGTGCCCACGTAGCATCAAAACGGCTAAACGATAGGGTGTGCCGCTCGATTTCACCGCTGCGCAGAACAAGCGTTTCGTTCGGCAAATCAAAGCCAATGGCCACCGCATAGTGCCACATGGGAAAGGCGGGCAGGGCGAGGTTCTGCATCACGACCACCGGGTTACCTGCTTCCAGGTGCGTGAGCAGAGCATCCATGGTACCTCGGATGGGAATTGCCAGCCGTTCGTAGCGGCGTACCGTGGCCAGCATTTCCGGCTGCACGCTGCCATCACGCCCAGGCAAGAATACCTGAGGAATCAGCTCGTCTAAGCTAGCCTCTACGCCTTCGTGATTAAGCACCATAGCTAAGGTAGCTGGGCCGCACTGGTATTCCGTTTGGGCGAAAAACGGCACCTCGGTAAGCTCGGTTTGCGGCGTCAGGCTCGCTTTGGTGCTTTCAAGCAGTACCGGGCTGCGTGCGCAGCCGGTTAGCAGTAGAAGCAGCAGGCCTAACAGTAAAACGCCCGCAGTGCGGGCGTTAACATAACGGTTCATCATCGCGGATGAATTAACGTGTGAACGGGTAAACATCGGTTAAACCGAGAATGTCCGTTACCAGCAGAATCACAAATACCGCGAACAGCACACCAATCACGCCAGCACCGGCGGGCAACTGCTCAAGCTGCTGCGCCATTTGCTGGGCTTCGGCATCGCTCAGGGCCGCCACACGCGCCTCGACATCGGCGGGATTGACGCCCTGTTTGAGCAGTTGATCTTGCACATCGGCACGGGCGAGGATTTCATTGATACGCTCGCGGTCCGCACCGGCACGGTCGCCTGCTAAAACAGACTGCGTTGATACCAGATCCATACCTTGCGGGGCGGTAGGGGCCGCCACAACGGGCAGGCTGGCAAACACTAACGCAGCAATCAAAAGGGTCGAGAGGTAAGCACGCACTGTTTTCATTGTCTTCATCCTTAGACTTATCGGGGAGCAAGCTATGAGTAGCCTGAGTGATTAGTATAGAAACAAACAGCGAGTGTTTTAAGACGAAAATGCAAAGTGCTAATTATTTGCACTAATGCGATAGGTCCAGGGCGTTTCCGCCAGGAGGCCTTTTGCCCCTGCCATGGTCATGGCGAGGTCGTGCAGCCCCGGCCATAGAGGCACGGCAGATGCCCCTTTCACCGCTAAATCCAGGCGCTGGGCCATTAGTAGCAGTTTGTGTAAACGCTTCATGGAAAGGCGGCTAATGGCTTTTTGATAGGACGGGCGACGTTTATCAAAAATCATCGGCTTTTGGGATTTGCAGGCATGCTCGAAGCTTTGGCCTTGGTCCAAATGCTGATGCAGCGATAGCAGAGTGCGCAGCTCACGGGTGAGCGCCCACAGCACAATCGGTGCTTCCACGCCTTCGCTTCTTAGGCCGTTCACAATCCGCGAGGCACGGCTGGGCTCACCCTTTAAGCAGGCATCCGCCAGATTGAATACATCAAAGCGGGTGCTGTCTTCCACACCTTGGGCAATGTGCTCGACGTTGAGCCGGGTATTAGCCGGGTAGATCAACGCCAGCTTCTGTAGTTCCTGATCCGCCGCCAGCAGATTACCCTCGGTGCGCTCACCCAGTAGTCGCGCGGCTTCCAGGTCGATCTGCAGGCCGTGATGCGAGGCCCTATCCCGTAGCCAATAGCCAAGCCGTGAGGCATCTACCGGCCATACGGGAACAAAAATTCCCTGTTTATCTAAGGCTTTGAACCAGGCGCTTTTCTGCTGCTTGGCATCGACTTTGCCCATGCTAACCAATAGCAGGTCGTCGCTGCCATCCATCATTTCCGCATATTGAGCAAGCGCCTTGCTGCCTTCCTGCCCCAGCTTTTGATTGCCCAAACGCAGCTCCAACAGTTTGTTGGTGGCAAACAGCGAGAGGTTGCTCGCGGTTTCCAGGAGCCGCCCCCAGGCAAAGTTGGGCTCCACATCCAGCACTTCGCGCTCTTCGATACCCGCTTGGCGGGCGGCGGCGCGCACGGCATCGCAGGCGTCACGATGCTGAAGCGGCTCGTCACCCGCCACGATCACTGCTTTCGGCAGTTTCCTGGCCAGAGCGGCGGGCAATTGATCGGCAAATACCTTCACCGCAGCGCCTCAAGGTTAGCTAAGCGTTCCACAATACGCTGGGCAAGCTGCCGAGTCAGTGTCTGCTCGGCTTCCTGGAACAGCGTCTCGCGGTTCAGCAGGTCGTCATCGCTGACGCGAATCCGCGTGCTGGTACTCAGCGTGGCGTTGTTCAGGGCGTAGGCATTGGTTTCCCGCTGCTGCACCGACAGCGACGTGCTCAGCGTCAGCTCATGCTCACGGCTGGCACGGCCATCGGTCCCGATGCGCCGCTCCTGAAGGGAAGGGGTGCCCAGAGTGACGCGCCAGGGCGCGCCGCTTTCTACCTCGGTGCCTAACTGCTGCAGGCGAGTGCGAAGCTGCTGGGCGAGAGCGCTGTTGTCATCGCCCTCTAGCGAGAGCGCGGGCAGGCGTGGCATGGATTCCGAGCCGCGCAGGCGGAACCCACAGCCACTGAGCAGCACCGCCGCTGACGCGGCGATGCTGAGGGTCAAAAAGCGACGGCGATTCATCCGCTCACCACAATGTTAACCAGCTTGCCGGGCACCACGATCACCTTACGAACCGTTTTGCCTTCCAAATGGCGCTGGACGTTTTCGTTTTCCATCGCCAGTTGCTCGATGGTGGCTTTGTCGGCGCTGGCCGGGGCTTCCAGGCGGGCGCGCAGTTTACCGTTTACCTGTACCACCAGCTCGATGCTGTCGCGGGTCAGGGCGACTTCGTCTACTTTCGGCCACTGGGCTTCAATGGCGGGCTGCTCATGGCCCAACTGCTGCCACAGGGTGTGGCAAAGGTGCGGGGTAATCGGGGCCAGCAGCAGTACGCAGGCTTCCAACGCTTCACGGCTAACCGCGAGGCCCAGTTCGGACGTATCGTCAAACTTAGCGACCGCGTTAGAAAGCTCCATCACAGCGGCAATGGCGGTGTTGAAGGTGGTGCGACGGCCAATGTCGTCGCTGGCTTTTTTGATGGTTTCGTGGGTTTTGCGTCGCAGCGCTTTTTGGTCGTCGTTGAGTGCATCGACGTTCAGCGTGCCTGGAGTGCCCGCTTCCAGGTGCTCGGTAACCTGACGCCAGATGCGCTTCAGGAAGCGGTGCGCGCCCTCGACGCCGGAATCCGACCACTCCAGCGACTGCTCAGGTGGTGCGGCAAACATCATAAACAGGCGCACGGTGTCGGCACCGAACTTGTCGATCATCGACTGCGGGTCGACGCCGTTGTTCTTCGACTTGGACATCTTCTCGATGCCGCCCATCTCCACCGGCTGGCCGTCACTCATCAAAATGGCGCTCAGCGGGCGGCCTTTTTCGTCGCGCTTCACTTCCACATCGGCGGGATTGAACCACTCTTTGCCGCCGTTATCTTTAATGCGGTAGAAGGTTTCCGCGATCACCATGCCTTGGGTGAGCAGCTGCTGGAACGGCTCATCGGAATCAACCATGCCGAAATCGCGCAGCAGCTTGTGGAAGAAGCGGGCGTAGAGCAGGTGCAGAATAGCGTGCTCGATACCGCCAATGTAAAGATCCACCGGCAGCCAGTAGTTGGCACGCTCATCCAGCATGGCTTCGTGGTTATCCGCACAGCAGAAGCGAGCGAAGTACCAGGAGGATTCCATAAAGGTGTCGAAGGTATCGGTTTCACGCACCCAGCCATCGCCCAGCTCGGAGAACTCCGGCATCTTCTTCAGCGGCGAGCCGGAGGCATCCACGGTGACTTCCATGGGCAGTGCGACGGGCAGCTCGTCATCGGAGAGCGGTACGGTCTGGCCTTCCGGGCCGTACTTCACCGGAATCGGCGCGCCCCAGTAACGCTGACGGGCAATACCCCAATCACGCAGGCGATAGTTGGTTTTCACTTCGCCACGGCCAAGCTCGGCCAGCTTAGCGGCAATGGCATCGAACGCGGCTTGGAATTCCAGGCCGTCGAACTCGCCGGAATTGATCAGCGTGCCGTGCTCGGTGTAAGCGCCTTCGGAGATGTCCGGCGTGTTGCCTTGCTCGTCGGCGACCACCGGCTTCAACTCAACGCCGTACTTGGTGGCAAACTCCCAGTCGCGCTGGTCGTGGGCGGGAACGGCCATCACCGCGCCGGTGCCGAACTCCATCAGTACGAAGTTAGCCACGAATACAGGAACTTCTTCACCGCTTAACGGGTGAATGGCTTTATGGCCCGTGGCCATGCCCAGCTTCTCTTTGGTGGCCATTTCCGCTTCAGAGGTGCCGCCTTTGGCGCACTCTTCACAGAACGCCGCGATCTCGCTGCTCTGCTCGGCGGCCTGTTTGGCCAGCGGGTGCCCAGGGGCGACGGCCACGTAGGTCACGCCCATCAGCGTATCGGGGCGGGTGGTGTACACCGCCAGTGGCTCGCAGGCGCTACCATCGGCGGCGTTGATATCGAAGCTCAGCTCGACGCCACGGGATTTGCCAATCCAGTTGCGCTGCATGGTCTTGACCTGCTCGGGCCACTCGACGTTATCCAAATCCGCCAGTAGTTCATCGGCGTAATCGGTGATCTTCAGGAACCACAGCGGGATCTCCTTGCGCTCCACCAGGGCGCCGGAGCGCCAGCCGCGGCCGTCGATCACCTGCTCGTTGGCCAGCACCGTCTGGTCCACCGGGTCCCAGTTCACCGTGGACATCTTCTTGTAGACCAGCCCTTTCTCCACCAGCTTGGTGAAGAACCACTGCTCCCAGCGGTAGTAGCTGGTGTCGCAGGTAGCGAATTCGCGGCTCCAGTCGTAGGCAAACCCTAGTGCCTTCAACTGGTTGCGCATGTAATCGATGTTTTGGTAAGTCCACTTGGCAGGCGGCACCTGATTTTGGATCGCGGCATTTTCCGCCGGCATCCCGAACGCGTCCCAGCCCATGGGCTGCATGACATTTTTACCCTGCATGCGCTGGAAACGTGAGACAACGTCGCCGATAGTGTAATTACGCACGTGGCCCATGTGCAGCTTGCCGCTGGGGTAGGGGAACATGGATAGGCAGTAGAACTTTTCGCGGTTGGCGTCCTCTACGGCTTTAAAGCACTGGTGCTTGTCCCAGTACTGTTGAGCGTCACGTTCGATCTCGCGGGGGCTGTATTGTGCGTCCATCGGTGTTTTCAATGCCTTGGGATAATTCGCCCCTGTTCAGGGCGCAAAGTGAATAGTAGATGACGACTGTCAGATAAGTAGCGTCGATTGTATCCTATGCGGGTGTATCCTTGAACGGCTAACCGATGATAGGCAGCACCTGTGGCAACAAAAGGAGAGGACCCATGGAAAAACACAATGATCACCGCCTTCGCGAAGGCTACGAGCGCCTATTGGAACGCATGCAGGATGGTGCCAACGAGCTCACCTGGGACAACCTGCAAAAGGATTTGGACGACGCCGTTGCCTTTGAAGCTGAGCTTGAGGAGTACACCAAAGACGAGCTGGCGCTGCTGCGTGCCTGGGTAGAGCGCGACCTGAAAGACATGCGCTACTACATGGCGGATACCGGCAAGCAGGTTGCCAGCTGGCTAGGAATCGACATCGACCAGCTTTCCCGCCGGGTCGCGGAATCGCTGCTTTCCATTGCCGACCGTAGCGTGGTAGACCGCGAACGTTTCGAGGATGACCTAGAAGCCGCCCGCGCCGACTACTGCGAAGGCGAAATCGCCGCCCCTGGCTTAATGGCCTGCACCCACTGCGATGCTCAGGTCATGTTTAACGAAGTCGCCCGGCTGGAACCCTGCCACCAGTGCGGCCACCGCTACTTCTACCGCTTTCCGAGCAAAATCGTCGAAACCTAAGTATCTAACCTAGCCAAACGCTCAAGCCTGCGATCGCGCCTAGCGAGAGCAGGCTCATCATCGCCGCATAAGGCAGATTATTTTTCATCATCTGATAACCGCTCACCCCGTAACGCCCCTGCAACGACAGGTTAATACCCGAAAGCGGCCCCACACTGGTGCCCACCGCCCAGGCGCTAAGCGCCACAAAGGCAAACAGGGTCTGCTCAGCGCTGCTCAGATTAAGCACCGACGCCAACACCGACACCCCAATAATCGGGTGCAGCCCCACCAGCGCACTAAGCGTAATAGCCGCAAAACTCACCATGGCCTGCCATGTACCAAAACGGGCAAACAGCGTCCACTCATCGCCTGCCGTCGCTGTTACCAGCGTTGAAAGCCCCAGCGTTAATAAGCCTGCCGCTAAAAACAGTGAAATTTCCCCGCGCATGGCGGGCAGGCGAGTAACGGTATGCTGACGCAGGCGCCGCAGGGTAAAACGCGGGCCTTCCCGCAGGTTGCTCAGCAGCGCCACCCCCGGCAGCAAAAAAGTAATAATGCTGACAATGGTGAGCGATGGCGTGATCCAGAAGTGAAACAGCATCACCAACGCCGCCATGCCCGCAGGCATGAGCAGGCTGCGGGGCGAAAGCGAAAAGCCATCCACCTCGGTTAAATCAAACCGTCGCCGCAGTTCTAGCGTGGTTAATAGCCCCGAGAGCATGGCTATTGGAAAACCCACCACGGCAATCTGGGCATACTGCACCGAAGGCACCAACGCGATCACCAGCGCCATAGAGGCAAAGAAGGGCGACCACAACGCGGCGCTGCTAAGCCCTCGGTTCAGCGCCAATAACTGCGGCGTGGTTAACGGCGCACGGCGAGCCAAGCGGTCGCCCACCATAAACACCGTCGATAGATTCAAAATCGTGCCGAGAAAATGCACGCCCAGCCAGGTGCGCAGCACGCCGTCCGCCCCCGTTACCCGCTTACCCGGCGCACGCTTGTTGCCCTGGGTGCCAATCAGCGAGATAAAGCTCACGCCTACCAGCATGGAAGCCACGAACACGTTCCCCTGCAGCATGGCAGGCCAGTTCACCGCCGCGCCATACACGGTTTGCGCCACCACCAGCATCACCACACCCAGGGCAATCAACACCCCCGCCTGAAGGCGCGAACGCTTGGGAATATCCCGCCACAGCAGCGCCACCGCCGCCCACAGCAGATAGCTCACCGCCTGCGCGGTCGGCACCGCGCCGGTAAAACCAATAATCTGTGCCAACAGCCCGAGCAGAATCAAAACTCCCGCCAAGTGCTGCCGCGTCGTTGTCTCTCGCATCTCAGTCCCTTTACCCCGGCTTATTCATGAGGCCGACCTGAAAACGAAGATAGTCGGGTAGACCGAGCGATTGCTCGACCCGGCCCCCCACAGATCCGGACGTGCGCAATTAACGCATCCGGCTCTTCAACCATCAGTTTCGCTGAAGGATCAGCATGGGTGAACGATCCTCGCCTTGGGAAACGGCAGTAACTTAAAGAGTTGAAGCGCATTCCGCCACACAATCCTTGCCTTCTGGGATCGCCGGCTCAGCCATTTGATCCAGCACCACTTCACCCGATGGCGAAACGTCTGTATGGATCGCATATTGCCGCGAATACCGTAGTAGGCAACGTGACCTTGGATCTTACGACTCAACTTCTCATGCTGTTCCCGGATCGGCAGGTGACGATTCCACCGGCACCACTGTGAGATGTGC